>CADBPP010000101.1 GCA_902796565.1 uncultured Eubacteriales bacterium
ATATTCCTGACCCGGAAGAAGAAGGCAGGGATCGTTCTCATACTCCCTGAAAAAGATATGGTACATCCCGTCCGTCATCGGGACGAGCCTGATACTGTCCTGTTCGTTACTCATTGCGTTCCCTCCCGGGTCAGCTGTCTGCGGTTTCCCTGTCAGCTGACCGGGCTGTCTTTTTCTTCCTGATGCGGGATCCTGTGATGGCGGATGCCGCAGCGATGATGAAAAGCCCCGTGTAATTGATGTATATATCCCTGTAGGCGCTCTCCGCGAGAGGCTCGATAAAACCGTTGAGCCATACGAAACCGAAGGCCAGGGCCATCGTCGGGATATATACCAGCACGCAGCGCAGCAGAAGATTTTTTACCGGGAGCCTCTTTGCCATTTCATAGGCTGTGACTCCTATCAGCACGATGACCGCCCGGGTCAGTTCGTGCCAGTTCCCGCTGGGATCGTTGCGGTACCCCTGCATTAGGTACAGAACGCTGTTTGCTATCGTCGCCGCCGTATATATGACGCTGTAAATAAAAACGCTTTCCCTGAGCCAGTTCTCCCATATCCTTTTCATTTCTTATGCCTCCGTGACTTATGTAAAATACAGGATCTTCAGATGCAGTCCGTTTCAGCTGGCGTCGACGTACAGCCTGTAGCGGCCGCAGTGCAGGCAGCGGAAAAGATACCCTGTCAGGTCCCCGTCCCTGTCCAGATATTCCTCTACCACGTCGA
Source organism: uncultured Eubacteriales bacterium (assembly GCA_902796565.1). GTDB lineage: Bacteria > Bacillota > Clostridia > Eubacteriales > Anaerofustaceae > RUG14186. Next base: position 724 of record CADBPP010000101.1, read on the forward strand.
TGGGGTAGGAAGGTTCCTGGGCCGCGTAGTCGGCAAGGGCCTCGTCTATTATGCCCATCTCCTCCAGCTCCCTTATCCCCACCGGGCCGAGATACGCGCAGTAGTCATCGCAGCAGACCAGCCAGTTCTCGCCCTGCCATGCAAGGTAGCCCGGAGTTCGGCGGAACAGTTCATCCCGCTTCTGGGGATCCGATACTTCCTCAGCGTACTGGACGAAGGTCGCGTTGAACTTTTCCGCCGCGCTGCCGTCATGTATGCAGCTCAGGCAGATGCAGTCCGGAGCCTGTGCGGAATACACGCTGTCGATGTATTCGGTCACGCTCCTTCCGCAGCAGTCGCATACCCCTTCGCCCCGGATGAGGATCTCATCGTCGTATATATACGGGTTGTACCTGAATTTAATGTGTTCCATCGTCCTGTTCCTTTCTGTTTTCGTATCCGCGTTTAATGCCTGGTCACTTCTTAGCTGAGCCGTAGAGGAATGAACTGATGGCTGCCGTCAGGGGCACGGAGAGGATCACTCCTATGCTGCCTGAGAGAGAGCTTATCATTTCCGCCGCCAGATACGCGGAGCTTGACAGCTGGGCCAAGGACAGCCCCAGAGTGTACAGATATATCACCAGTACGAAGGAGGAGCCGAAGTAGGCGAGAATAAGGGTGTTCGTCATGGTCCCCACCATGTCCCGGCCTATGTTCATTCCCGAGCGGAAGAGATCCTTTGAGTTCCTTTGCGGATCCACCGAATGTATCTCGTCCAGTGCGGAAGCTATGCTCATGGCGACGTCCATCACTGCTCCGAGGGAAGCGATCATGATCCCGGCGGTAAGAAGTCCCTTAAGGCCTATGGGAGTGCCTGACTGCCTCAGCTGCAGCAGGGGTTCCGCCTCTGCGGCTCTGAGGCCGTTTATTCTGGCGATACGCTGGGCGACCGCCGCGAAGATCATCGCGAAGCTCATCCCCGATACGGTGCCGAGAAAGGCTGCCAGGGATTTGAAGCTGAAGCCCGAAAGGATGATCATGCAGACAGCGCTTATAAACGAGCACACAGCAAAAGTCAGGAGCACCGTGTCAGCGCCCCTGAGGAGCCCCGGAAGAAGTATGGAAAAGAGACACAGGAAAGTCACCGCAAGACCGATGAGGCTTCTCGCCCCGGTCCGTCCTCCCACCAGTACACAGGAGAGAACGAAGAGAGCGAGGCATACCAGTAGTGGCCGCCATCTGGCGTATTCGTATACCGTTGCCCGGACCGAACCGTCGGAGTAGGTGTTTATACCCAGGCATACCCTGTCCCCTTCAGCTACGGGAACACCGTAAAGGGGGGAGACGAAGTTATAGGCCTGAACGCTCAGACCCCTGTACTGTCCCGTCAGGACCTTTGCTATGATGAGCTGCTCTCCCCGGTACGCCCCGTCGGAGGAAGGATCCGTCTCGCAGGTGTCGGAGAGGACCGTCTCGACCGTGGCGAACTCATACTCGATATAGTCTTCGGCCCCTGTACCGACGTCTTTCGCCGGCGAAAGCGCCCGGGAAGCGATAATGAATATCACCGCCGCCAGGGCGAGACATATGAGGGCGGGTATGTCGGTCTTTCTGTTTTTCTTATCGGTGGTGTCTTTGCCTGCCATAAGAGCCTCCGGATGGTGATTGCCTTACACCGCTATTATATAGTATTTTCTCCCTTCCTCAAGAATATATATGTTTTTAGGAAGAAAGTATGCCGCAACGTTATATCTGAGGACAAAAGCGGGCCGAAATGTGATATCATATACACAAACATCGATTCAAAAACATAATGACCCGTGAAGGAGGCTGTTATGAAAAAAATATTCACCAGAAAGATCCTTCCCGCGCTTCTGGCGCTCATCCTCATAGCGGGGATGATGCCTGCCTCGGCCGCGGCGGAGGATGCCGTCACCTACACGAAGGTGACAGAAGCCCCGTCTGACTGGAGCGGCAGATACCTTATCGTATACGAGGGGGGCTCCCTCGCCTTTGACGGGAGCCTCAGTGCCCTGGACGCCGTAAACGATTACAGGGCTGTCGAAATCGAAAACGGTTTTGTAATGCTTAAAGAGTCAAAGGACGTCTTCTATTTTGAGATAGAGCCCAACAGCTCGGGAGGATACGATATAAAGTCGGCCTCCGGGTATTACATCTATCAGACCAGCGATATCAACGGAATGCTGAGCAGCTTGACTTCAGAAGGATCGAACGCGATCTCCTTAGACCCTTCCGGCAGCGCGGATATCGTGAGCGGAGGGGCGCATCTGAGGTTCAACGCGGCTTCGAACCAGATGAGGTTCCGTTACTACAAGTCAGGGACATACACGAATCAGAAGCCCATAGCTCTCTACAGAGCGGAGGAGTCCGCCCAGGGCGGAGCGGTCCAGGCAGGGGCCGTTCAGGCTTCCGTCGCTTCAGGTCTCGTTCCCGCGGGAACGAAGGTGGAACTGAGCTGCGCCTCAGAGGGCGCCGTCATACGCTACAGGATAGGTGACGGAGAGGCCCTGGAATATTCTTCCGCCCTTACCATCGCTGAAAACTGTGTTATCGAGGCCTGGGCAGAAGGGAGCGGATACCTTGAGGGACCCCACACGGTCCTTGAATACACAGTGGCGGACAGGGAGTACGTCAAGGCCCTGAGCCTTGAGGAAGTGCTTTCCGCTTCCTCCTGCGTGATATATCATCCCGCCTCGGGAACGGCGGCCTCCTCAGAAGAATACTTCTATTCGGGAGGAAACAAGTACGAGCTGAAGAGCGCTGCGACGGTGGCTACCGAAAAGGGCATCGCTTCCCGTGACGCCTGCGGCTTTACCGTCAGCTCCGCCGAAGGAGGCCATTATTCCTTCGCTGCATCCGACGGCAGATTTTTGTATATCGATAACTCCGGAAACGTCGGCCTCAGGGAAGGTGAGAACGAATTCACCCTCTTTGACATCGAATCATCCGGCGGAGGATATCTCATAAAGAGCGTCAATGCAGTGGTCGGCGGACAGCAGCAGTACCTGGAGTACTACAAGGGATACTACACCAGCTATTCACTGAAGAACGGCGGTGACGCATACATCTTCGAATTCTATGTGCCCGCTCTCAGGACCGTGAACTATTCCGAGGTGACGACGCTTGAAGCCCTGGATACGGACAGGCCCCTTATCATCTGCTACGGTGCCGAGAGCGTGCTGATGTCGGTGCATGAATATCTTTTCAACAACAAAAAGATGGAGCTCGAAGGGACCGAAGCAGCCATGTCGGGAGGGATCATAACCCTCGCGGAGGACGATCCCGACGCAGCCGTGCTGGATGTATCAGTGGACGGCAGCGGCCATTATACCTTCACGAGTTCCGACGGAAAATATCTTCTCTGTGACGGCACCAACGTGCAGTTCACCGGGGAGGAGGGCGAGTATACACTGTTCGACCTTGCGGAGACCGATGGAGGCTTCTTCATAAAGAGCACCAACGCCCAGTACGGCGGAAAGCCCCAGTACATCGAATATTACAAGGGATATTTCACCTGTTACAGCATGGGGACACCGCCCGGGATATATACCTTCAGGCTGTTCCAGCCTTCTGACGGCGCTGTTCCCGCGGCCCCTCAGGCCCCTTCGGCAGAGCCCGAAGCCGGTGAGGTGGAGGAAGGCACGGAAGTCACCCTCACTTTCCCCGGTTCCGACAGCATATACGCGAAGCTCGACGACGGGGACTACTTCCTGTATGAGGGCCCGATAGCGATCACAAAGGATACCACCATCACTGCCTACGCTGTCATGGGCGGCTTCGCGAGCGAAGAGGCGTCCTTCACATACACTGTGAAGAGTTCCGGGCCTGCCGTGATCACCGCACAGTATCTGGCGGCGCCCGCCGACGGGGATATCCTCCTCGTATACCATCCGGATTCCGGCAGGACCATGGGGACCGGCACATACGTATACACGAACTCCGGGACCGGGGCCACGAAGAACGAGATCGTTTCCCAGGACGGGGCCGTGATCGAAGGAGAGACCATCACCGCTCCGGGAGAGAGCGCACTGCTCACCCTCACTGCGCAGGGAGAACACTTCCGCTTCGTGAGAGACGACGGGTCATGTCTGTCCCTGGACGGCAACGACGTGGAGTGGGTCGAGCCCTCTGAGATTGGCGAAACGGACTATACGCTGTTCGATCTGGAAGAAGCCCAGGGCGGCTGGTACATAAGAAGCGTGAACGCTTCCTTCAACGGAAAAGCCCAGTACCTGGAGTATTACGGAGGATACTTCACGTGCTACTCCATGAACGCGTCGTATGCCGCGCGTTATACTTTCACATTCTATACCACGGGAAAGGACTCGGACCTCAGGGACGGGGACCTGGTGGTGATCTACAATCCGGCCAACATGAA
>CADBPP010000102.1 GCA_902796565.1 uncultured Eubacteriales bacterium
AAGCGAGGATCCCGAGGAGATCCTCAGGCAGATGACCGAGAACATCCATGACTTCACCAACTGGGAGATAGTGGTGGACAGAAGCGAAGCCATCAAGAGGGCCGTGGACATGGCCGAGCCCAACGATATCATCATGATCCTCGGAAAGGGGAACGAGAAATATCAGAAGTTCAAAGACAGAACGATATACTTCTGTGACGAGGAGGAGATGGAAAAGCACATCGTCGAGCGTCTCGAAAGGGAAGGAAAACCTGTTAAAAAAAGAAAGCATTAAAAAAGTATCCGGAGCGGTGCTCCGGATATTTTGTTTCGAAAACCGTCATTTCATTACTTCCTGGTTGGCCTCGTCGAGATCCTTCCCCTTGTATTCATACCTGCCGGGCTTCGTTTCGAGATATATGTCGTCGATGGTGAAGTACCCGTCATCGGGGTACATCGTGAAGGTGTATTCCTTGGTCATCTCCTCCATAGCTCCGGATTCCATGGTCTCCGGCACTGCCTTGTAGTACACGGTGATGCGGAACATGTTGTTATCCAGGTCCTCTATGTTGATCACCTCTCCGGATCTGACTGCTCCGGAGAACATGACGCCGGAAGTGTAGTACATGACTCCTTCATGGGTGCTGAAAGATATGAAGACCAGGCCGCCGTCATCGTCGCAGACCCAGACGCCGTCGAGGGCGTCCCAGAAGGCCTGTTTGTCCAGCTCCTGTTTCTGGACCGTTGGCTCGGCAGCGGGCTTTTTACCGCATGCTCCCAGAGAAGCGATCAGCAGTATGACCAGTAAAATTGCAGCGATTCTTTTCATTTTTCTTTTCCTCCTTGATGTATTAATGGATGTATTCCCTGAATGGAATGTGTGTTATTCCCGGTGCGGGCACCGTCTGTATTATTCCGTCCTGACCACGAAATAGTCATCAATTATTACATTGCTTTTGTCCAGTATCCCGGATGCGAGAGCCTTTTTTTCGGAGAGCAGCTCCTCGTCCACTCCGCTGAGCCGGTAGAGAAACAGTGTGACGAAATCCAGGAAGTATTCCTCCGATGTGTGCATCTGTCCGTCCAGATATGTGATGTAGAGCCTTGATACGGTGTCCCTGTTGGCGATGGTCAGCATCAGTGCTTCGTCGTTTTCCTTATCCGGTGATATCCCCAGTTCTCCCGCGATGTTCATCACCGCCTCATCGGAGGGCACGGGATAATTGTCCGCGGAATAGCGCATGTTGTGGAATTCACGGTAGAACCTGTAAGCCTTCGGGTCGTCCCGGAGCATCCTGTACTGTATCATGCCGGAGAGTATCCCGCTTACCACGGGGTCTTCGCTCCCGCAGTGTTCCAGCGTGAGCCTGCGGGCCGTTTCGCTTATGTCGGAGAAATAGTCCCTGAAGATGCTGTAGCCTATGGCGGGCTTCGATTCGAAGTTGTAATAGATGGCTCCCTGGCTGGTGTCGCTCAGGGTGGCTATGTCCACGAAGGATGTGCTGTGGTAGCCCTTTTCATAGAACAGCTTTCTCGACGCCTGCTTGATCCTGTCTTTTGTCGATATCTCTTTCAATGGCATTTCCTTTCATGATGGGGGATCTGCTTCCATTATAATCTGCAGTCCCTTCGAATTTCAACAAACATTATTGACATACAAAAAGTTTTTTTATATACTCAGATTAGGTTGCACCCTGTTTTCGGGTGAAGCCCCTTCGATATCATTATAGCAAGGATGGCAAAGATATGGACAAAGAACTTAAAGCCTACAGGGACAAACTGTTTACGGACCTGTATACTAACGTTATCCCCGACCGTGTCCCCATTCAGGACACATTTACCCTTGAATACTTCATCGAGTACGCGGGAAAAGACCTGCTGGAAGCCCAGTACACCATCGACAAGGCCCTTTTCGATGAGATCATCCCTCCGGTGATGGAATTCGCCAGAGGCGACTCCCTGTCGCTGGCCAGCGCCAGGAACGCGCCGGGACTGATGTTCCAGCGTTCCATAACGAACGTCATGGGCAAGACCGGCACCATACAGCATCCGGAAGTATCCGTGCTGCCTGAGGATGAGTACGACAAGTACATCGAATCCCCCTATGACTATTCCCTGGCTGTGCTGGACAGAAGAAAGAACCTGGGCTATGACGAAGATCCCGTCACGGCGGCCATGAACAGGCTCAAGTACGTGTTCTCCCAGATGGACGACTCCGCTGCGGTGGCCTACGGCAACGCCAAGCTGGTGGAGGACTATTCTCTGTTCTCCGGACCGAAGGGATGCGGCGGAAGACAGCCGGTGCCCCTCGATACCCTGGCGGACATGAACAGGGGCTTCTCCAACATAACCAAGGACATCAAGCGCTGCCCGCAGAAGGTGCTGGACGCCATCGAGGCTCTGATGCCCTACTGCATCTACAAGGGACGCACTAAGGTACATCCCCTTTCAGCCAACTCGACCATGACCCATATGGCGGCGTTTCTGAGGACCAGCGAATTCGAAAAGTTCTACTGGGATTCCTTCTGCAAGCTGGTACACATCTCCGCGGAGACCGGACAGCATCAGCTGATGTTCTGCGAGCATGACTGGACCAGGTTCGTGGACCACATGCAGGATCTGCCCCAGGGCACCAGGATCTTCATGGAATACGGCGACCCGAAGTACTTCAAGGACAAGCTGGGCAAGAACTGCGTTCTCGGCGGCTTCTATCCTCTGACCCTTCTGAAGAACGGCACGAAAGAGCAGTGCGTTGACAAGGCTAAGGAGCTTCTGGACATCATGGCTCCCGGAGGAAACTACTACTTCCGTACCGACAAGTCCACCATCGGCGCAGGAGACCTCAACGTGGAGAACTACACGGCGGTCATGGACTATGTCCTTGAGAACACGAAATATCCCAACGCCGGGGAGCCCGTCACCACGGTGCCCAGGGAGGACACCATCAGAAAGGGCCTGGCAGAGGGTTATCCCGAGTTCAAGTCCAAGTACATCGTATCCTTCGACGATTACATCAAGCAGTTCCCGCCGGTGGACGAGAGAGTCACGGAGCTCATGAGAGCACGTTACGAGAAGTACTCCCGCATGGCGGAAGCATATTTCAACTAAACCAGTGAGGTAGGAAAAATGGGAGAATTATTTGAAGAAAGAAAAAAGAATCTGATCGATGCCATTTCCTTCAAAGAGCCCGACAAGATCCCCGTGGGCGTGCAGATGTCCAACTGGGCCTTCGCCTACGCCGGAGTCAGGTATGAGGACATCATCGACGATCCCGACAGGGTGGTGGAGACCTTCACGAAGCACCTGAGGGATTTCGATTTCGACTACGTGCAGACCGGCATCTCGGTGCCCATCGAGGTATACCAGGCTCTGGGATCCAAGAACTACGTGTTCACATCGGACGGCTGCTGCATCGAGCACAACCAGACCCAGATCAAGTACATGACAGCGGAGGACTATGACCTGCTGATCAACGACACGGCCAACTTCTCGTCGGAGATACTTCCCAAGCGCAACGGCGAGATCTATCAGAAGCCCTTCGGAGAGGCCTATGAGATGTTCAAGAACGCCGCGAGAAAGGCCCTTCAGAACGAGGAAGTCACCGCCCGCATCCAGGCTGTCGTAAAGGAAAGGGAGTTCATCACCCCCTTCTCCGGAGGAGACACCCCCAGGTTCATGTCCCCATTCAACAGCATCTTCGACCGTTACCGCGGCATCGTTGACGCCCTGGCGGACATCAGAAGAAGGCCCGAAAAGGTGGATGAGGCCTGCGCGGTACTGCTGGCCAATACCCTCAAGGGACCGGCGTTCACCCGCCCGAAGGATCATTACGATCCCTATCCCATGGCCAGGGCCACCTGCCACAGCGAGTGCTTCCTGAACCAGAAGGATTTCGACAAGTACTTCATGACCCCCTTCAGGGATCATTACATGCAGTTCGTGGAAAAGGGCGGCCGCTACTACATGAGGGGCGAGGGACGCTTCAAGAAGAACATCGAAGTAATGACCGAGCTGCCCAAGGGCACCATCACCATCATGCTGGACAAGGACGATCCCTTCGAGATGTA
>CADBPP010000103.1 GCA_902796565.1 uncultured Eubacteriales bacterium
AGACGCTGCAGGACGTACTGTTCTCGAAGGAAAATGTCAGAAGCTTCACCGGCATGAAGATCACGGCCCTTCTCGAGAATGAAGGCGGCTTCACGGGGCTTAAGGCGGTGAAGTTGTCCACCGGAGAGGAAATGACATTTTTGGCGGACGGCCTTTTCGAGGCCATAGGGCTGATCCCGGAAAACGAGGCCTTCAGAAACGTGGCCTCTCTCAACAGCTACGGCTACTTCGATTCCGGCGAGGATGCCCTGACCGTGACTCCCGGTGTGTTCGTGGCCGGGGACTGCCGCTCAAAGAGCGTCAGGCAGCTCACCACCGCCGTGGGGGACGGAGCCGCGGCCGCGGTGGCAGCGACGAATTACATAGACGCCCTGGGGCAGTGAGGATATTTCCGGCGTTCCTTCGGGAACGCTTTTTTTCGTCCTCCCGAATAATCTCATTTATATGAGATTTTGTTATGTCCTTCGGAGCGTTCTTATAGTATAATGATTATACGTATAAATATATTATATCGGAGGTACACGGCCATGATAACCTTGATCTATGGGCCTAACGGAAGCGGAAAGACCCAGAAACTTATAGACCATGCAAACAATGAACTGAACAACACGGACGGTCTGATAGTTTATCTCGACAGATCGAACAACCACCGTCTCGCGGTCAGCAAGCAGATCCGTTTCATAAATACAACGGAGTTCGGCGTGGCGGATTCCGGAATGCTCTACGGAATGCTGTGCGGGCTCGTTGCGGGCAATTATGATATCAACCGGATATATATAGATAACATAACCAAGATGATCGGCACATCCGATCCCGACGCTATCCTTGCGATGCTCTCCAGGATCACCGATCTGTGCAAAATGAACGACATGCAGTGCTATGTCGTTCTCAACGAAGAGGATATCGCACCGGAGAAGCTTGCCGGTTTCACGATTCTGAAGTAGCATAACCAGACAGGGGGTAAACAAACCATGGCACTTATCACAAGTACTGAAATGTTCAAAAAGGCCATCGCCGGCAAATATGCCGTGGGAGCCTTCAACGTAAACAACATGGAGATCATACAGGGCATCATGGAAGCGGCCCAGCAGGAGCGCTCCCCGCTGATCCTGCAGGTCTCCGCGGGAGCGAGGAAGTATGCCAAGCCCATCTACCTGATGAAGCTGGTGGAGGCCGCCATGATCGACACCGGTCTCGACGTATGCCTGCATCTCGATCACGGAGAGAATTTCGAGATCTGCAAGCAGTGCGTGGACGACGGGTTCTCATCGGTCATGATCGACGCCAGCAGCCGCCCCTATGAGGAGAATATCGCCGAGACGAAAAAGGTCGTCGAATACGCCCACGCCCACGGAGTGGTGGTGGAAGCGGAGCTCGGAAAGCTGGCGGGCATCGAGGACGCGGTCAACGTATCCGCGGCAGACGCCGCCTTCACGGATCCCGAGCAGGCTGCCGATTTCGTGGCAAAGACCGGGGTGGATTCCCTGGCCATCGCCATAGGCACCAGCCACGGAGCCTATAAGTTCAAGGGAGAGCCCAGACTGGACTTCGAAAGACTTGAGAAGGTGACTTCTCTCATGCCGGGATTCCCCATAGTGCTCCACGGAGCCTCCAGCGTGCCCCAGTATCTGGTGGAGCGCTGCAATTCCTTCGGAGGACAGATCCCCGGAGCTCAGGGCGTTCCCGAGGAGATGCTGAGAAAGGCCGCCACCATGGGCGTCGCCAAGATCAACATAGACACGGACATCAGGCTTGCCGTCACCTCCACCATCAGGCAGGTATTCGTCGAGCAGCCCGAGGTATTTGACCCGAGGACATATCTCAAACCCGCCAGGGAAGCCATCAAGGACATGGTCGCCCACAAGATGAGGGACGTGTTGGGCTCCAGCGGAAAGATCGATTAATGGGTTATTTCAAAACAAGAGGTCTTCGGGGCAGCGGCTTCGAAGACCTTATCAATGAAACGAACAGGGAATATCTCGCCGACGGACTGGCGGTCATCCAGAAGATCCCGACACCGATAACTCCCGTGGAGATGTCTTCGGACCACTCCGTGATCACTCTGGCCTACTTCGACAAGCAGAGCACGGTGGACTATATCGGAAACATCCAGGGGATCCCGGTGTGCTTCGACGCCAAGGAGACGAAGGGAAGGAGCCTCGCCCTTTCCAACATCAAACAGCATCAGGTGGACTTCATGAACGCCTTTTCCTCCCAGGACGGCATCGCATTCATACTGGTCAGCTTCATCGACCTGGAGCGCTGCTATGTCATGGACATAGAGGAACTGGACCGGCATTGGGACGCCGCTTCCCGCGGCGGGAGGAAATCCATACCCGTCGAAGCCTTCGACGATTCCCTCACGGTGGAAAGGGATCACCGCTACCTGGTGCACTACCTTCCCGCGGTCCAGGCTCTCCTGGACAAAAGAAACGACAAACAGGGGAAATGATAAATGCCTTTTGACGGTCTCATGCTCTCCCTCCTGGCATCTCAGCTGAGGGACGAGCTTATCAATCAGCGTATACAGAGGATCTATCAGCCGTCAAAGGATGATATCATTTTTTATTTCTCCGATTCCCGTATCCGTCCCCTGTACATCAGCGCATCCGGCAACTGTCCCAGGGTCCATCTCACGGACGTGAGATACGACAATCCGGCCAGTCCCCCAGTGTTCTGCATGGTGCTGAGAAAGTATCTTGTGGGGGGCATCATCCGAGGCATAGCCCAGAAGGATTTCGACAGGGTCCTGGTGATGGATATCGAGTCCCTGGACGAGGCGGGGAATCTGAGGAACCTCTGTCTTATCAGCGAGATGATGGGAAAGCATTCCAACATCACCCTGGTGGACTCATCCATGAAGATCCTCGACAGCATCAAGCATGTCTCCGGGCTCAGGAACACCTACAGGAAGATCATGCCCGGATTCGACTATATCTTCCCGCCGAACGAGAAGACGGACCCCACCTCGGGACGGCACAATGAGGCGGTGGACATGCTCTCCTTCATGGCGGATCTCTCCCCGGAAAAGGCCATCGTCAGCGTGTTTTCCGGCATCTCCACCCAGGCCGCCCAGAGCTTCCTTCTGGAGGAGGACCTCGGGGGAGAGAGGCTCTCATCCCTGGGAGCGGATAGGATATCGGATCTTCCCGCAAGACTTGCCTCTTTCATAGAAAGAAGGCTCGGGGAGAAAAAGGTGTGCACCTATACGGATCCCGAGGGCAGAGCCAGGGACTTTTCCTGCGGCAGATACATGTCCCTTGAGTCCATGGATCACACTGAGTCTTCCGACCCCTCCGCAGCGGTGGACAGCTTCTACCGGGAGAAGAGCCTTCTGAGCAACGTCAGGACCCAGTACGAGGAGCACATCAAAAGGCTCTCCCTGGTCTGCGAGAGGGAGAAGAAGAAGCTTGCCCTCAGACAGGAGGAGCTCAGGGGCGCCAGCGACAGCGAGATCTTCAACGTGATGGGAAACCTGCTGCTTTCCAACATGCACCTGCTGAAAAAGGGCATGAAGACTGTGGAGGTGGACAACTTCTACGATCCCGAAGGCGGCAGGCTCACGATCCCCCTCAGGGAGGAGCTGACCCCTTCCCAGAACGCCCAGTATTACTTCAAGCGCTACAACAGGGCCAAAAGCGCCGTGAACCACCTGAGGGAGCTCATAGCCGAGAGCGAAAGGGACAGCGCATATCTGGAGGAGCAGCTGTACTTCCTCAGATGCGCTGAGAACTATTCCGAGGCCGATGAGATACTTTCCGAACTGGACAGAAGCGGCTTTCTGAAGGCCCCCAGGAAGAAGAACGGCATCAAAAGGCCCGTGAAGACCGATTATTTAAGATACACATCCTCCGACGGATACCGGATCCTGGCGGGGAAGAACACCGTTCAGAACGGGGAGCTGACCTTCAGGGAAGCCGGGAAGAACGATATATGGCTCCATGTGAAGGACGTGCCCGGCAGCCACGTGATCCTCTTCACCGAAAGGGGGGAGTATTCCGATGCTGCGCTGGAGGAAGCGGCGATGATAGCCGTGATCCATTCCGACCTTAAGGATTCCGCCCGGGTGGCGGTGGACTACACCAGGGCCGGAAATGTAAAGAAGATACCCTCGAGGAACTACGCCAGCGTGACCTTTACCGACAACAGGACACTGGTGATCACTCCTGACTTCAAAAGGATCGAGGGGCTCAGGGAGAACTGATGGACAGGAAAGTATCATATGTACAGGAAGGGAGCCTCGCGGAGCTTTACGGGATAGTCCCCGGGGACGTGATAGTCTCCATCAACGGCAAGGAGGATTTCGACATCATCGATTACCTCTACGCTTCCGCTGACCCCGGGGTGGATCTTATCGTACGGGGAAGCGACGGATCCTGCAGGGACCTTACCGTGGCCAACGACGGCAGCCGACCCTTCGGGATAAGCTTTGAGGAGATAACGGCGGACCGTCCCAGGATCTGCCGCAACCACTGCGTCTTCTGCTTCATGGACCAGATGCCGAAGGGCCTGCGCCGCAGCCTCTATTTCAAGGACGACGATTACCGCATGAGCTTTCTCATGGGCAACTACATAACCCTCACCAACGTGAGCGACGGGGAGCTTGAAAGGATCTGCGGGATGCGCCTTTCGCCCCTTAACATAAGCGTCCATGTGACGGACCCGATTCTGAGATGCAATATCATGGGCAACCCGGACGCCGGAAAGATAATGGACCAGCTAAGGACCCTGAAGGATGCCGGCATCGCATTCAACATCCAGCTGGTACTGTGCCCGGGACTCAATGACGGGGAGTACCTGGAAAGGAGCCTGGAGGACATGATAAGCCTCCTTCCCGCGGTGGAATCCCTCTCCTGCGTGCCCGTGGGCCTCACCCGGTTCCGCGCAGGCCTCGGAGAGCTGCGCTCCTACACTTCCTCAGAGGCTTCAGCCGTCATAGACACGGTGGAGCGCTACGGGAAAAGGGCCAGGGAGATATCCCCTGCTTCCCGCTTCTGCGCTTCCGACGAATTCTTCCTTCTTTCGGGAAGGGAGTTCCCTCCGGATGATTACTACGGGGAATATTCCCAGTATGAGAACGGCGTGGGCATGGCCAGGAGCTTCATCGATTCCGCGGCGGAGCATCTCGCCTCGGATACAAAAGACCTTGCCGGACTTACTGCCGCCGCCCTCACCGGAGAGCTGGGTTCAAGGGTGATAGGCCCGGTGGTGGAGATGATAAACGATAAGAGAGGATGCGATATCAGTGTGGTGAAGGTGGTGAATTCCTTCTTCGGGGAGAGCGTCACCGCCAGCGGACTGGTATGCGGATGCGATATACTTGAAGCC
>CADBPP010000104.1 GCA_902796565.1 uncultured Eubacteriales bacterium
CATCTTCTTGACGGAGCCCTCAGAAAGGTCCTGGGAGACACCGTATGGCAGAGGGGCAGCAACATCACCCCCGAAAGGCTGCGTTTCGACTTCTCCTTCGACCGCAAGATGACAAAGGAAGAGCTGGAGGAGGTAACGAGGATCGTCAACGAGGCCATAGCCGCCGACGTGCCCGTGACCTGCGAGGAGATGACGGTGGAGGAAGCCAAGGCCCAGGGCGCCATAGGAGTCTTCACCGACAAGTACGGCGAGAAGGTCAAGGTCTACACCATGGGACCCTACTCCAAGGAGATCTGCGGAGGACCCCATGCCAAGCATACCGGCGAGCTGGTGAACTTCAAGATCCTCAAGGAGGAAGCATCCTCCGCGGGCGTCAGAAGGATCAAGGCCGTCGTGGACTACGAGAACAAGTAATATGACCCATTCGCGCGGATACCTTAAGCCGGTATCCGTGTTTTTTGATAATGACATCGATAAGGAGGCAGAAATGGACCGGCCGGACAGAATAGAAGTAAGAGGCGCCAGGGTGCATAACCTGAAAAATATAGACGTGGACATACCTCTTCACGGGATAACGGGCATCGCTGGGGTGTCGGGCAGCGGCAAATCCTCCCTGGCCCTGGGAGTGCTGTACGCGGAGGGATCCAGGAGATATCTGGAGTCACTGTCCACCTACACCAGAAGGCGCATGACCCAGGCTGCCCGCGCAGAAGTGGATGACGTGAGATACGTCCCTGCGGCCCTGGCGCTGCATCAGAGACCGACGGTGCCGGGCATCCGTTCCACCTTCGGAACGGGCACCGAGCTCCTCAACAGCCTCAGGCTCATGTTCTCCCGCCTTTCCTCCCACCGCTGCCCCAACGGGCATTACGCTCCGCCTGGCTTTGAGGTGGCCCTCATGCAGGAGATCGTATGTCCCGAATGCGGGGAGCACTTTTACGGTCCCGGGGCGGAGGAGCTGGCCTTCAATTCCCAGGGCGCCTGCAGACGCTGCGGCGGCACGGGGACGATCAGGACCGTGGATCGGGATTCCCTCGTCCCCGACGAGAGCCTCACCATCGACGGAGGGGCCGTGGCTCCCTGGAATTCCCTGATGTGGTCACTGATGACCGACGTATGCCGCGCCATGGGGGTCAGGACCGACGTGCCCTTCAGGGAACTTACCGAGGAGGAGAAACAGATCGTCTACGACGGTCCCATGGAGAAGAAGCACATCTTCTACCGCTCGAAGAACGCCGACAACCCCACCGCAGGAGAGATGGATTTCACATATTACAGTGCCACGGCCACGGTTATGAACGCTCTTTCCAAGGTGAAGGATGAAAAGGGCATGAAGCGGGTGGAAAAGTTCCTCAGGGAGGAGACCTGTCCCGAATGCGGGGGCACCAGGCTCTCCGAAGAGGCCCGTTCTCCCAGGCTCATGGGGATACCCCTGGATCAGGCCTGTGAAATGAGCCTGACGGA
Source organism: uncultured Eubacteriales bacterium (assembly GCA_902796565.1). Lineage (GTDB taxonomy): Bacteria > Bacillota > Clostridia > Eubacteriales > Anaerofustaceae > RUG14186. The sequence goes on from CADBPP010000104.1 coordinate 1,465, forward strand.
CTCCGTGGAATGGGTGAAAAGAGTCCCCTCATCCCTTCCGGAGGAGATGCGCCCCATGGCACAGAGCATCTGCGAATCGTTCCTGGACGCCGCCCGCCGGCTCATGGAGCTGGGACTGGGATATCTTACCCTCGATAGGGCCTCCTCGAGCCTTTCCACCGGGGAATTGCAGAGGATGCAGCTGGCAAGAGCCATCCGCAACCGCACCACGGGGGTCCTCTACGTTCTGGACGAGCCCTCCATAGGGCTGCATCCCGCGAACATAGCGGGGCTCACCGGGGTGATGAAGGATCTGGTGAAGGACGGCAACTCCGTTCTTCTGGTGGATCACGACGCCCAGATCCTGAAGGAATCGGACTGGGTGATCGAGCTTGGTCCCGGCTCGGGAAGAAGCGGAGGAAGAGTGATCTGCGAGGGCACTGTGGAGGAGCTGGAGAAAAGCGGCAGCTCCATCATCGGAGAGTATCTGTCGGGAAAGAGCGCCTGCGAAAGGCAGGAGAGCTCCGGGCCATTGTTTTCCCACGGTACCATCCGTATGGAGACAAAGGGTATCCACACGGTAAAGCCCCTTTGTGTCGAGATCCCGAAGGGCCGCCTTACCGTCATCACCGGCATGTCCGGCTCAGGGAAGACGACCCTGGTGCTGGAGAGCCTGGTGCCGGCCTTGGAAGCGCTGTGCTGCGGGGGAAGGATGCCCCCTCACGTGGTATCCGTGGAGGCGGAAGGCATAAGGCACGTGAAGCTGATCGACGCCACCCCCATTGGCATCAACGTCCGTTCCACCGTGGCCACCTACGCAGGCGTCCATGACGAACTGAGAAAGATCTACGCACGGACAGCTTCCGCCCGGGAGAACGGACTCAAAGCGGGGGACTTCTCCTATAACACCGGCTCCCTCAGATGTCCTGTCTGCGACGGCACAGGGCAGATCGCCCTGGATGTGCAGTTCCTGCCGGACGTGGACATACCCTGTCCCGCCTGCCGGGGAAGCCGCTACGGAGCCGACGCCAGGAAAGTGCGCTGCAAAAACACAAGCGGCACCGAGCTGTCCCTGCCGGAAGTGATGGAGCTGGATGTGGATTCTGCTCTGGAATTCTACTCTGATATGAAGAGCGTAAGGCCCCGCCTGGAGATACTCAGGGACCTGGGGCTCGGATACCTGACCCTGGGGGAGGCGACTCCCGGGCTCTCGGGCGGGGAAGCCCAGAGGCTTAAGCTCGCTTCCGAGATGGGCCGTGCCCAGGACGATTCGGTCTTCGTCTTCGACGAACCCACCATCGGTCTCCATCCGAAGGATGTGGGGACTCTGATGGAAGTCTTCCGGACCCTCATCGGACACGGGGCCACCGTGATCGTGATCGAGCATGACCTGGACGTGATACGCGCCGCGGACTATCTCATCGACATGGGGCCCGGCGGAGGCGAGGAGGGCGGAAGGATCGTTGCCTGCGGGACTCCGGATGAGGTGAAAAAATGCCCGGAGAGCGTCACCGGAAGATTTATCTGAAAATGTGTTTTGGAACAAAAATGGAGCACCTCATGGTGCTCCTCATTTCTATCTGAAAAATGTGGTGTACAGCGCTTCCGCCGCCCTTTTCCTCGTTTCGGGATCTTTTTCCCAGCTTTCGTCGTTCTTGAGTTTTTCTATGAGCTCCCTGAGCTCCTCATCCGTGTATTTCATATCTTCCTCCTGCTGTATTCGTCCGCGAAGGTGTAGACCGCCCTCACGTTTTCGTTTTTCGCGTCATTGGCGCACAGAAGGGGCTTGTTGATGCTGAACACGAAGCCGCCTGACGGCGCGAAGGTATCGAAGCTCCTCCTGGCGTAATCCACGCATTCATCCTCGGTGCCGTACTTGAGAAGGTCCACCGTGATACCCGCCGCCAGGGCCTGGTATCCTCCGATGATCCTGTGGGCCTCGAAGGGATCGTCCTGATCCAGCATCACCAGCATTCCTCCCTTCGGAAGGTCGCACAGCCTGTCCAGGGTGGAGAGGAACATGCCCTCTCCCTTGAGGAAGATGTTGACTCCCGCTTCCATCAGGGGCCTCATGTCCTTTTCGAAA
>CADBPP010000105.1 GCA_902796565.1 uncultured Eubacteriales bacterium
CACGACGAGAAGAAGCTGGAGATCCGCGAACAGACCGCCCTGAAGGCGGCGGAATACCTGAACAGCATCTATCCGGAAGGGACCGTTAATGCACAGATCAAAAAGAGCTACCGAAACATGGCTTCCATGATCCTGCCCCATAGAGAGCTCATAGATATCGCCTTCGAAGCAATAACAAAGGCGGGAGGCACTCCCTTCAGGGACGCTGCGAGGGGCGGTACCGACGGATCCACCCTGTCATACATGGGACTGCCCTGCCCGAATCTCGGGACCGGCAGCCACAACCACCACGGCAGGAACGAGTTCGCAGTCGTGGAGGATATGGACAGCTGCGTTGAAGTGTTGATCAATATCGCCGAGGCATTCGGGAAGATCAGTAAGGAAAAGTAGGAGAGATCCTCTCACCGGACATGGCATAGCCCATGTCCTTTTTTGTTTTCGCATATTAATACCTATTGACTTAGTAGGTGAATAGGTTTATAATTCCAGTCAGTAACGGTCCGAAGGGAGAACATAAGTGATATACGCAGACAATGCCGCCACCACAAGGATGAGTGAAGCGGCGATAAATACGATGGTGGCCACCGCCAACGAGACCTGGGGAAATCCCTCCAGTCTCTACGGGTTCGGTCAGAAGGCCAAAGAGATACTGGAAGATGCCCGTGCCAGAGTGGCAGGGGCGATAGGAGCCGAAGCCAGGGAGATAATATTCACCTCCGGCGGCAGCGAAGCTGACAACCAGGCTATACTCTCTGCGGCAGCGACGGGCAAAAGAAAGGGGAAGATGCACATCATATCCTCCGCTTTCGAGCATCATGCCGTCCTTCATACCCTGAAGAAGCTCGAAAAGGAAGGATATGAGGTAACATTGCTGGACGTGCACGAGAACGGGATCCTTACCGCGAAGGACGTGGCGGACGCGATCCGCGATGATACGTGTCTGGTGACGATAATGTATGCCAACAATGAGATCGGCACCATCCAGCCCATAAGCGAGATCGGAGCGGTATGCCATGAGAAGGGAGTCATCTTCCATACCGACGCAGTACAGGCCATGGGACACCTGAAGGTGGATGTGGTCCGCGACAACGTGGACATGCTGTCCGCGTCGGCCCACAAATTCCACGGGCCCAAAGGCGTGGGATTCCTCTATGTAAGAAAGGGGATAGGCATAACGAACCTCATCGAGGGAGGAGCCCAGGAGAGGGGAAAGAGAGCGGGCACGGAGAACGTGCCCGGTATTGCCGCCATGGCAAAGGCCCTGGAGGACGCCGTAGCGAACATCGACGGCTACGCTTCAAAGCTGACCCCCGTAAGAGACAGGATCATCGAAGGCCTGAAGAAGATCCCTCATTCTGCGCTGAACGGCGACGCCAAAAGAAGACTTCCCGGCAACATCAACTTCTGTTTCGAGGGGATAGAGGGAGAATCGCTTCTTCTGATGCTGGATGACAAGGGCATCCAGGCATCATCCGGCAGCGCATGTACCTCAGGCTCGCTGGATCCGAGCCATGTACTTCTGGCGATCGGCAGGATACATGACGTGGCTCACGGGTCGCTGAGGCTCTCCATCGGAGAGGACATCACCGATGAGGAGGCGGATTACATCATAAGATCGGTCACCGAGACCGTGGAGTATCTGAGAGGATTCTCTCCTGTATGGAGGGACCTCATGGCGGGAAAGACCCCGTTCATTCTGTAGATAAGGGAGGAAAGACAAATGGCATTGTACAGCGAAAAAGTAATGGATCATTTCCGCAATCCACGCAACGTCGGAGTGATAGAGGACGCGGATGCTGTGGGTGAAGTCGGCAACGCCAAGTGCGGAGACATAATGAAGATGTATCTGAAGATCGAGAACGACATCATAACCGACGTGAAGTTCGAGACTTTCGGATGCGCCAGCGCCATAGCTTCGAGCTCCATGGCGACGGAACTCATCAAGGGCAAGCCGGTGGCTGAGGCGAGGGAACTCACCAATAAGGCGGTGGCTGAGGCCCTGGACGGGCTTCCCGATTACAAGATGCACTGTTCGGTGCTGGCGGAGGAAGCCATCAACGCCGCGCTGGACGACTATTTCAGCAGAAAGAATCCTTAAAGGTGAACTGAATAAGAACATGGGGATCCGCATCGGTCCTTCCCCCACAGGCCGGTGCGGATCCTTTTTGTCCTGTTTGTATGCTCAGGTTGAGAATTTACTTCAAAAATGATATACTAAATCCAAATAGGTAAAACCAGGAAGAAAAATGCACGATACAGCAGCCGTCATCGTCGCCGCCGGAAACAGCACGAGGATGCGGCTCAAAGGCAACAAGAATTATATAGAACACGGGGAAAGGATGCTTCTTTCCTATACGATCGCCGCTTTCGACCTGTGTCCTCAGGTGGACAGGATCATTTTGGTGATAAAACCGTCCGAAAAAGAGAGCGCCCTGAAGGCCGTGGCTCAGTCCGGCACATCGAAGGAAGTGATCTTCGCACCCGGAGGGGACAGCAGGCAGGAGTCCGTTCTCAGCGGCCTCGAGGCGGCTGAGGGTAGCTCATACGTGGCGATCCATGACGGAGCGAGATGCCTGATCATGTCATCCGACATCACGAGGGTGCTCAAAGCCGCATACGAGACAGGGGCAGCGACCTTGGCGTCCCGGGTGAGCGACACATGCGTGTGGCTTGATGCGGACGGCAGCGGGTCGGAGGAATATCTCGACCGCAGCAGGATAGCCGCCATACAGACTCCCCAGTGTTTCAGATATGAAGGTATACTGAACGCCCACAGGATGGCGCAGAAGGAAGGCTTCACGGGGACCGACGATACCGGGATTTACCGCCGCTATGAAGGGAAAGTGGAGCTGGTATACAGTGAATATAAAAACATGAAGATAACCGAGCCGGGGGATCTGGAGATCGCCGAGGCGCTCCTGAAGCTCCGGGAAGAAAGGAGGGGATCCGATGCAGCTGAGTGAGAATACATGTGTCCAGATATTCTACAAGATGATACTCTCACGGCAGTTTGAGCAGATGTGTGTGAAGCTCAAGAACAGCGGCCTTATCGGAGACGACCTGAGACTGTCCTTCGGAAGGGAAGCCACTGCAGCCGCTGTATGCGCCCTGAGGATGAGCGACATCATTTTCACCTCCCACCGCAGCGATACCATCGCCCTGGCGGCCAATGTCCCTCCGGAAAAGATATTTGCCGAACTGTTCGGCCTGCCCTCCGGAGTGTGCTCGGGGAACAGCGGACTTTTCCGCATGAGCTACAGGAAAAACAATCTGTTCGGAGCAGCGTCCGACGGGAAGATCAATCTGGG
>CADBPP010000106.1 GCA_902796565.1 uncultured Eubacteriales bacterium
AGTCCACGACCGCTTCAGGGTCACCCCCTCCGGAGAGGGCAGCTACGACACCGTGGTGCCTAAGTTCAAAGCTCTCGTGGAGAGCCGTGGAGAGCGCAGCTACTACATGAGGGGCACCTATACGGCCTACAACACGGATTTCGCCTCCGACGTGATACACATGGCGGAGCTGGGCTTTTCGGAGCTGTCCATGGAGCCTGTGGTGGCGGACCCGAAGGATCCCTGCGCCCTGGGCGAGAAGGACCTGCCGGAACTGTTCAGGCAGTATGAGATCCTCGCAGACTACATGATCAAAAGAAGGAAAGAAGGCCGTCCCATCACCTTCTACCACTACATGATAGACCTTCAGCACGGCCCCTGCATCTACAAGAGGCTCTCCGGCTGCGGCAGCGGCACGGAATACATGGCCGTCACCCCCGCCGGGGAACTGTATCCCTGCCATCAGTTCGTGGGTGACGAGCGATACCTCATGGGGAACATATGGGACGGGGTCACCAACACTTCCCTCAGGGACGAGTTCGCTTCCTGCAACGTGTATGCCAGACGCGAATGCGGGGACTGCTGGGCAAAGCTCTACTGTTCGGGGGGATGCGCCGCCAACAGCTATCACGCCAGCGGGGACATCAAAGGCATCTACGAGTACGGCTGCAGGCTTTTCCGCAAGAGGATGGAATGCGCCATAATGCTGAAGGTGGACGAGAGCCTGGGGAAAAACCGGGAATGAGGACGCCTCAGGGCGCATCGAAACGTCCCGGAGCACATTTTTAAATGGAATAATAAGGCAAAATCCCCTGTTTGCCTTTCTTTATGTGCTATACTTAATTAATGTATATTTCCCTCATCCCCCATCGGGATGAATAAAACACAAGGAGAATACGATGAACGAGAAGATGCTCAAATACATTGCGAAAAGATTCCTTCTCGCGGTGTTTACCATTTTTCTGGTCATAAGCATCACATTCTTCGTGATGCACGCCATACCCGCCAGCCCCTTCTCCAGCGAGAAGGCCCGTTCAGACGCAGTCATCGCGGCCCTGGAGGCGAAGTACGGCTTTGACAAACCCGTAGGGGTACAGTTCCTGAACTACCTCAAGGGCATACTTCATCTCGACTTCGGTCTTTCCACCGGTTGGGGCGGAAACACCGTGGCGGGACTTATAAAGGGAGGTCTGGGATACTCCGCCAGGATAGGCTTTACGGCCGCGGTGATCGCAATAATACTGGGGATCGTCTTCGGTTCCGTCGCGGCCATCAACCGCGGGTCCCTCATGGACCGCATAGTCCAGGTGGTGACCACGGCACTGGTATCAATGCCTTCCTTCGTCATGGCGACTCTTCTGCTTCTGATCTTCGCGATCAAGCTCAAGATCCTTCCCGCCATAGGCAGCGCCCAGAACGGACTGGTGCTGCCCGTCATTTCCCTGTCCCTCTCCCCCATGAGCTACGTGACCAGGCTCACCCGTTCCAGCATGCTGGACGTTCTGGGACAGGACTACATCCGCACGGCGAAGGCGAAGGGACTCAAGCAGAATGTGGTCATCTTCAAGCACGCTCTGAAGAACGCCCTCTCCCCCGTCATCACCTACGCAGGTCCCATGATCGCGAACATCCTCACCGGAAGCATGGTGGTGGAGAACATATTCGCGGTCCCCGGCCTCGGAAGGCTCTTCGTCAACTCGATGCTGCGTACCGACTACATGATGATCATGGGCGTCACCATCGTCCTGGCTTCATTCATCATAATCATGAACTTCATCAGCGATATCCTCTACAAGGTCGTGGACCCGAGGATCGATCTGGGTTAAGGAGGAAGATATGAGCGGAATAAACGACAACATGCCAAAGAAGAACTTCCTCAGCTTCCAGATAGACCCGAAGAGATTCGAGCCGGCCACGGAGGACGAGAAGAGACAGCAGGTAAGGATGAGCGAATCGGTCTCCTTCATGAAGGACGCCATGAGGCGCCTCGGAAAGAACCGTCTCGCCATGGTATGCCTGTGCGTGCTGATACTGATAATCCTTATCGCCGTGGTGGTTCCGGAGATATATCCCTACACATACACCCAGCAGAACACGGCCAGCAAATATCTCAAGCCCTTTGAATACTCCGCCGCGGAGAAAGCGGCGAAGGCCGCGGGCGAGAAGGTGTTCCCCCACATCATGGGCACCGACGCCCTGGGCAGGGACTACTGCATAAGGGTCATCTACGGGACCAGGATCTCCCTGGCCGTCGGTATCCTCGCGGCTGTCATCGTCGTCATCATCGGCATCATCTACGGATCCATCTCCGGCTACTTCGGAGGGAAAGTGGACCTTATCATGATGAGGATCGTGGATATAATCTATTCACTGCCCGACGTACTGATCATCATACTTCTTTCCGTGGCCATCAAGGACTGGGTATCGACTTCCAACAGCCAGCTGGTCATACGTCTCGGAAGCGGAATGATATCCATCTTCATAGTATTCGGGCTCCTCTACTGGGTCAGCATGGCCCGTCAGGTCAGAGGACAGATCCTCTCCATCAAGGAGCAGGAATACGTCCTGGCTTCCCGCGCCATCGGCGCCAGTCCCGCCAGGATAATAAGAAAGCACATGATCCCGAACTGCGTATCGGTGATCATCATCACAGCGGCGATGCAGATCCCTTCGGCGATCTTCACGGAGAGCTTCCTCTCATTCCTGGGAATGGGAGTCTCCATCCCGATGCCTTCCCTCGGGAGCCTGGCATCGGACGCCAGGGCCGGCATCATGAGCTATCCGTTCCTGCTGGTGTTCCCCGCCATGATGATCTTCCTGATAGTGCTCTCGTTCAATCTTCTCGGCAACGGTCTCAGGGATGCCTTTGACCCGAAACTGAGGAATTAAGGAGGTAAGCAAATGGCACTTCTTGAAGTAAAAGATCTGAGAACATCCTTCGCGACCCCCGCGGGCGAGGTCAAGGCCGTCAACGGCGTGACATTCAACCTTGAAAGAGGAAAGGTGCTGGGCATCGTGGGCGAATCCGGAAGCGGAAAGAGCGTCACAGCCTATTCCATCCTCCAGATACTCACCTACCCCGGCAAGATCGTCGGAGGAAGCATAAAATTCGACGGCAAGGAACTGGTGGGAGCATCCGAAGAGGAGCTCAGGAGCATCAGGGGAAACAAGATATCCATCATCTTCCAGGACCCCATGACCAGCCTCACCCCTGTGTACACCATCGGCAACCAGCTCATGGAGGCCATCCTCCTTCATACGGACCGCGACAAAAAGCAGGCCGAGGAGAGAGCCATAGAGATGCTCACCCTGGTGGGCATCAACGAGCCCGAAAAGAGGATGAAGCAGTATCCCTTTGAGCTTTCCGGAGGAATGCGCCAGAGGGTCATGATCGCCATGGCGCTGGCCTGCGAACCGGACATACTGATAGCGGACGAGCCCACCACGGCTCTGGACGTGACCATACAGGCCCAGATACTGGAGCTGATGACTGACCTGCAGAAGAAACTGGGCATGGCCATAATCATGATAACCCACGACCTGGGCGTCATCGCCTCCATATGTGACGAGGTCATAGTCATGTACGCCGGAAGGGTCTGCGAAAGGGGCTACGCCGAGGATATCTTCTACAATCCGAAGCACGAGTACACCAAGGGCCTCATGAGGTCCATACCGGACATCGACAGCGACAAAAAAGACAAGCTCATACCCATCACCGGCACCCCGGTGGATGTTCTTAACCTGCCGGACGGATGCGCCTTCTCGCCCCGCTGCGACGGGTGCATGAAAATATGCCTCGACGAGCTTCCGAAGGAATACCTCGTGGGCGAGCATCATGCCGCGGCCTGCTGGAAGAACATAGTGGAAGGCATGGAGAAAAACGCGATACATACCGACGAAGAGGGCAACATCACCAGGATAGACCTGGACAGAGAGGAGGTCAGATAAATGGCGAAAAACACTTTTGAAGATAACTACTCTCCCAATCCCGAATACCTTCTCGAGGTATGCCACCTTAAGGAATATTTCCCGATCAATACCGGCTTTCTGAAGACCAGGCCCCTCAAGGCCGTGGACGACGTGTCCTTCGGCATCAGAAAGGGCGAGACCCTGGGCCTCGTGGGCGAATCCGGATGCGGAAAGACCACGGTGGGAAGGACCCTGCTGTGGCTGTACAAGCCCACGGGAGGCGCGGTATTCTTCGACGGCAAGAGGATAGACGCGAAGGACAAGGAGGGCATGGCTGAGTTCCGCAGAAGGGCCCAGATAGTCTTCCAGGATCCCTATTCGTCCCTTAACCCCAGGATGACCGTCGGCGACATCATCGCCGAGCCCATAGACGTGCATAACCTGTGCAGGACGAAGGAAGAGCGCTACAGCAGGATCAACGAGCTCCTGGAGACCGTCGGCCTTTCCAGCGAGCAGGCGACCCGCTACGCCCATGAGTTCTCGGGAGGACAGAGACAGCGCATCGGCATCGCCAGAGCCCTGGCGTCGGATCCGGAGCTGATCGTGTGCGATGAGCCCGTATCCGCTCTGGATGTCTCCATCCAGGCCCAGGTCATCAACATGCTCGAGGAGCTGCAGGAGAAGATGGGGCTCACATATCTGTTCATCGCCCATGACCTTTCCGTGGTCAAGCACATCTCCAACCGCATCGCGGTCATGTACCTCGGCAGGATGGTGGAGCTGGCTGAATCCAACGAACTGCATCATCATCCTCTGCACCCCTACAGCCAGTCGCTGATATCGGCCGTTCCCATCCCCGACCCCGACCGGGCCAGAGCATCGAAGAGGATCGTCCTTCAGGGCGACGTCCCCTCCCCCCTGGACGTGCCCAGCGGATGCGCCTTCCGCACCCGCTGCCCCTACGCCACAGAGCACTGCGCTCAGGAAGTCCCCGAATTCAGGGAGGTCGCACCCGGCCACTTCGTCGCATGCCATGAGGTAGCGAAGTAGGATCGGGAAGGAAAAATCAGAAAAAAACACTTTCAGGCAGGACGATCGTCCTGCCTTTTCCTTCGCACACGGGTCCTGTCCTTTACCGTAAGAGGGTCCGGATTTTTGTTAATTGCTTATAAATCTTGACTTAAGCTCATTAATTCTCTAAAATATATACGATGCACTAAAGTGCGTCACGGCTAAGTTTCCAATATTTTTTAGGAGGAGAACATGAAAAAGAAATTAGCTATCGTGCTGGCTGTTCTGCTGGTTCTCGCATCCTTCACCGCCTGCGGCGGCAAGAAGGAAGCTGCAAAGCAGGAAGCAAACGTCTTCTATGGCGGCGGCACACCGCTGTACATGGATCCCGCCCTTAACTCCGCATCTTCCGGAAGCAACATCATCAAGCTTTCACATGCGGGTCTGATGGGATTCCAGTGGATCGACGGCGAAGCAAAGCTGGCCCCCGAGCTCGCAGAGGGCTATGAAGTCAGCGAAGACGGAACCGTCTACACCTTCACCCTGAGAGAAGGCCTCAAGTGGTCCGACGGAAGTGATTTCTCCGTTCAGGATATCATCGATTCCTGGAACAGAGCAGCATCCGACGAACTCGGAGCCGACTACGGATTCCTCTATGATGTCATCGACGGATTCCCCAACAACCTGAACCTTGTCGCTGACGGCAACAAGCTGATCGTCACCCTGGCAGGTCCCTGCGCATACTTCCTCGATCTGTGTGCATTCCCCACCTTCTATCCCATCAAGGCAGCTGATGCCGATGCGGAAGGAACATGGGCCATCGATCCCGAGAAGAACATCGGTATGGGCGCATTCAAGATGACTTCCTACACTGTTGACGATGTCATCACCTACGTCAAGAACGAGTACTACTGGAACGCAGAGAACGTTACTCTCGAGAACGTCAACGTTTACCTCTCCGAGGACAACGCGAACATTCTCGCCAACTATGAGAACGACACCGCTTCCTTCATCAACTCCATCGATCCTACAGAGTTCGCTCGTCTGAAGTCCACCTACGGTGATGAGCTGGTATTCGGTGACTACATCGGAACCTACTACATCCTCTTCAACGTCCACAAGGATCTTTCACCTGCAGGAAAGCAGCTGACCGTTCAGGAGCAGAGCCTTGCCCGTTTCGCTCTCGGCCAGATGGTCAACAGAGTTGACCTCGTTGAGAACGTTACCCAGGGAGGCCAGGTCGCAGCTACCGGATTCTATCCCGCAGGACTTGCCGACGGTTACAATGCCGACGTAAGAAGCGCAGCAGAGTATGGTTCATGGTATACCGGAACGAATACTCCTTCCGAAGTCAACGCAGCATACACCGTTGATCAGGTAGAGGCTTGCCAGACCCTGATCGACCTCGGATACGCTTACGAAGGAACCATCGAAGGCGGAGACATCAAGTTCACCGATGTTCCTGTCATCGACTTCGCATTCAACAATTCCGGAGCCAACGCTCTGATCATCCAGAGAGTCCAGGAGACCTGGAACACCTTCGGAATCACCGCCACCATCAACCAGGAAGCATGGGCGACCCTCCAGGTCAAGCTGAAGAAGGGCGACGCTGAAGCAGCCCGTATGGGATGGATCGCAGACTTCAATGACTGCGTCAACTTCCTCGAGATCTTCATCTCCGCTTCCGGAAACAACTATCCTCGTCTCGGCAGAGACATCGGTGACTACACCAAGGCTTCTGCAGTGACAAAGGACGCAGGCCTCGGAGCTTACTGGGGACCCAACGGAGATCAGAAATGGGCTGACTGCTATGATACCCTCGTAAAGGATATCAAGGCATGCCCGGATCCCGCACAGAGAGCCCAGATGTGTGCTGATGCAGAGAGAATGCTCATGTCCACCGGCGGAGTTGCACCTCTGTACTTCTACACCAACCCGTACATGCTCAAGCCCAACGTTGAAGGACTTATCCTCATGCCCACGGGTGACGTTATCTGGAACTACGTCAAGATCAAGTAATCACGCCTGATCGCAACGGGACGCGAAAGCGTCCCGTTTTTTTTCCCCCCCGATGATTAGAACATCATTATATGTATGGCACGGCAGCGCTGTTTGTGTTATCATACGGAGGAAAGGCGGAGAGCCGCCTGTTCAGTACACAAAAGAGGAGAAATATAATTATGAAGAAGATCGCACTGATTCTCGTTTCAGTCATGATCCTTGTATCCTTCGCCGCATGCGGAGGAAAGGACGAAGGGACAAAACCCGAGGGAGACGGACAGAACACCCCTGTTCTGGGCGGATGGACCCTGACCGAATTCGAGGGAGCAGAGCTTCCCGAAGCCGCGCAGAAGGCCTATGACAAGGCTCTCGAGGGCTACACCGGAATGGGATATGTTCCCTACGCGCTTCTCGGCACCCAGGTCGTGAGCGGAACGAACTACATGATTCTGGCGAAGGGCACCACAGTAACGCCCGAACCCGTGAGCGCTCTCTATGTGCTGGTGATCTATGAGGACACCGAGGGCAACTGCACCGTGGCAAACGTAAGTGACTTCGATCTCGGAGCCATCGAGGAAGCATCATCCGAAGGCACCCCCGAAGGTCTCGTGGGAGGCTGGGAGCTCAACACACTGATCACCGCCTCCGGTTTCGAGCCCAAGATCCTTGACGCCATCGACAAGGCAGCCGAAGCCATCGACGGAAAGTACTACACTCCCATCGTTCCCCTGGGAGAAAAAGTGGTGAACGGTACGGAATACGCCATCCTGGGCATCCAGTTCGACGGAGCCGAGAACGCGCCCGATCAGTACTGCGTACTGTTCCCGGTGGTCTCTTCCGACGATACCGCGACCCTGGAGAAGATCGCTCTTCTCGACCTCGGAAGCTTCAATCAGTAAAGACTGTACCCAAAGACGGGAAAAGGAGCGAAAGCTCCTTTTTCTTATGTCCCGGGTATTGAAACTTAATCTTTAAAAAACCTCTGCGATTTGTTATAATTACAGGACAGGAGGCAGCCATGGACGTCATAAGGGAAATAGATGAACGCACGGCATATATCAGAAGGATGCTGGAGAAGACCGGCGCGAAGGGCCTGGTCTTCGGCAATTCCGGGGGCAAGGATTCTGCCCTGGTGGGCATTCTGTGCAAAAGGGCCTGCGACAACACCACGGGCATCATAATGCCCTGCGAATCCAGACGCAACTATTCCGAGGACATGAGAGACGCCTCCGATCTGGCGGAGGCCTTCGGCATCAACACCGTCACGGTGGATATCACCTCTGCCAAGAAGGCCCTGGCCGGAGCCTTCTCCGACGCGGGGATCGCCCTCGGTACCGACGCTTCCTCCAATGTGAACCCGAGGCTCAGGATGAGCGTACTGTACGCCTACGCCAGGGAGAAGGGCTGCCTGGTGGCCGGTACCGGCAACGCCTGTGAAAGGTTCGTGGGCTACTTCACCAAATGGGGCGACGGGGCCTGCGACTTCAACCCCATTGGGGACCTGTCCGTATCGGAGATCTACGAGCTCCTCGGCTATCTCGGAGCTCCCGAGAACATCATAAGGAAAGCTCCTTCCGCGGCCCTCATCGAAGGACAGACCGACGAGGGCGACATGGGAGTGAGCTACGACGAGATAACGGCATATATGAAAAACGGCAGGCAGGCCGTGAGCGAGGAGGCCGCGCGTATCATCGAAAGGATGCACGCCGCCGCCGAGCACAAGCTGACGCTGCCCCCGGTATATCCCAAGGAGAACTGACATCATGTTAAAGAATATCGTTATGCTGATAGCCGAATACTGCATCGGATGCCTCAACGGGGCCCTTCTGTACTCCTATGCCTTCAAACATCAGGACATAAGGCAGTACGGCAGCGGCAACGCAGGCAGCACCAACGTGCTCAGAGTCTACGGCCTGGCCCCGGCCCTGTGCGTGTTCGCCTTCGACGCGATAAAGGGCGTCCTGGGCATGCTGCTGTGCTACAAAGTCTGCGGCAGGGGCGACCTCATCGTGACGCTGTGCGCCCTGGCGATAGTGTGCGGCCACAACTGGCCCGTCTTCACCCATTACAAGGGAGGCAAGGGCATCGCCACCACCTTCGGCATAGCCCTCACCATGAACCCGTGGATCGCCGTGCCCGCCTTCACGATGGCCATGCTGATCCTCGCCATGACCAGGATCATGGCCCTGGGCACCGTCACCGCGGTGCTGGCGGGAGCTGTCGCGGTATGGATCTTCCCGAACCAGCCGCTGTATGCCCGCATCACCATCCCAATCCTCTTTCTTATGACCGCGTACCAGCACCGCGGCAACATAGTAAGGATCATCAAAGGAGAGGAGAACAAGTTCGAATTCGGCAAAAAGGAATGATCTATGGCCCAGAGCTTTTTCGATCTTAAAAAAGAAGAGAGTCTCACCTCATCCGCTCCCCTGGCGGAAAGGATGAGGCCTGAAAATCTGTCCGAATTCGTCGGGCAGGAACACATCATAGCAAAGGGAAAGATGCTCTACCGCCTTATAGAGGCGGACAAGCTGAGCTCCATCATACTTTATGGCCCTCCCGGGTGCGGCAAGACCACCCTTGCCAGGATAGTGGCCAACACCACCAGAAGCGATTTCATACAGATAAACGCGGTCACCAGCGGCGTCGGGGACATCAAGGAGATAATAAAGAAGGCCTCCGACAACCTGGGGATGTATTCGAAGCGCACAATAGTCTTCATCGACGAGATCCACCGCTTCAACAAGGCCCAGCAGGACGCTCTCCTGCCCAGCGTGGAGAACGGCACCATCATCATGATAGGGGCCACCACCGAGAACCCGTACTTCGAGATCAACCCGGCTCTCATCTCCCGCTCCACCCTGTTCGAGCTGAAAAGGCTCAACGCGAACGACATCAGAAAGATCATAACGAACACCCTGAGGGATCCCGAAAAGGGCCTCGGGAAGTTCAGGATAGAGCTCTCCGACGAAGCCATGAACCACTGGGCCAATGTGGCCAACGGGGATTCCCGCACCGCCATAAACGCGCTGGAACTGGCGTTTCTGACCACTCCCCCGGATAAGGACGGGGTGATCCGCATCGACCTGGCCACGGCGGAGGAATGCATCCAGAAGAGAAGCATCAGCTACGACAAGTCCGACAGCGGCCATTACGACACCATAAGCGCCTTCATAAAGAGCATGAGGGGCTCCGACCCCAACGCCGCCCTGTACTACATGGCAAAGATGCTCTACTGCGGGGAGGACCCGAAGTTCATCGCCAGGAGGATGGTGATCTTCGCTTCGGAGGATATATCCAACGCGGATCCCCACGCTCTTCAGGTGGCTCTGGACGTATTCAGGGCGGTGGAGGTCATAGGACTTCCGGAATGCAGGATCAACCTTGCTCAGGGCGCCACATATCTCGCCTGCGCTCCCAAGAGCAACGCCTCCTATGTAGCCCTCTCCAGGGCCATGGGGGACATAAAGAAGTACCCCACCGCGGACATTCCGCTGCATCTGAGAAACGCGGTGTACGAGGGACAGAAGGCGGACGGCGTGGGGATAGGCTACAAGTATCCCCATGATTTCCCGGGACATTATGTGCCCCAGCAGTACATGCCCGCGGGATTCGAAGGACGCATGTATTACGAGCCTACGGAGCAGGGCTACGAAAAGACTCTCAAAGAGTATTTGGAAATGATCAAAAATGAGTATAATAAATAGGAAAACACAGAAGGAGAACAGTTAGTTATGTCAGGACATTCCAAATGGGCGACAATAAAGAGAAAGAAGGGGGCTGCCGACGAGAAGAAGGGAGCCATCTATACCAAGCTTGCCAAGTACATACAGATAGCGGCAAAGGACGGAGCAGATCCGGACAATAACTCCAAGCTCAAGGAGGCCATCCAGAGGGCAAAGGCGCAGAACATGCCCAATGACAGCATCGAGAGAGCCATCAAGAAGGGCAGCGGAGAAACAGGCGGAGCCAACTGGGAAGACGTCATCTATGAGGGATACGGCATCGGCGGTATCGCTGTCATAGTGGAAGCGCTCACCGACAACAAGAACCGTACCGCGGGAGACGTCAGGCACTATTTCGACAAGTTCGGAGGAAACCTGGGACAGAACGGATGCGTGTCATACATGTTCGACAAGAAGGGCGTCATCGTGATCGACGCCGAGGAGACGGATTACAGCGAGGATGAGATCATGGAGATGGCTCTGGACGCCGGAGCGGACGACATGGTCACCAACGAGGGCACCTACGAGATCACCACTGATCCCGCGAGCTTCATCGAAGTCACCGAGGCCCTGCAGGCCAAGGGGCTCGAGTTCCTCAACGCAGAGGTCGCCATGGTACCCCAGAACTACACCAGGCTGGAAGATCCCGACGCCATCGTCAAGTTCAACAAGATGCTCGACATGTTCGAGGAGAACGACGACGTACAGAACGTCTGGCACAACGCTGACATAGACGAAGAATAAAGATCAGAAAAAAGGCTTCGTCCTAAAGGACGAAGCCGTAGATCACCACACCCATTACCGCTGATATCGTTATCAGCAGTATAGGGTGTATTTTTTTAAGCTTTTTGGACAGAAGGAAGATCACCGCCGTCATCCCCACCGCGGGAAGGGACACATTTGCGGTCCCGTTCTCATAGACGATGACCGTCTTCGTGATGATGCTCAGGGCCGCGTAGGATATGAGTCCGAGGACCACGGGACGCAGGTAGCTGAACACATTTTTCACGAAGCGGTTGTCCGCGAATCCCGTGAAGAACTTTGCCACCAGGAGTATTATCACGAAGGAAGGGATCACCATCCCCACCACGGCGCAGATGCATCCGGGGATGCCCGCCATCCTGTTGCCCACGAAGGTGGCCATATTTATGGCGAAGGGCCCCGGGGTGCTCTCGCTGACGGCTATGAAGTCTATGACGGTGGCCTCATCCACCCAGCCCCGGGAAGTGATCTCCTGCTGCAGCAGGGGGATCATGGCGTAGCCGCCTCCGAAGGTGAACAGCCCGATGGTGAAGAATACGTAGAACAGTTCAAACAGTATCATCGGCCCTGCCTCCGTTTATGAAGTTTATTCCCAGTAACTCGGTGACGATCCCTGCGGCTATGGCCCCCATGATGACAAAGATGCCCTTGACGTTCAGAAAAGCCAGCAGCAGGAACGCTCCCACCGCCACCAGAGACGCGTTGAACTTTCCCTTGAACTGCTTCGAGAGCTTGATGATGTTGTTGATAAGCAGTACGCATACCGCCGACTTGATGCCGGTGAAAGCGTAGCCGACCCAGATGTTGGAACGAAACGCGGTATATATCCCGGAAAGGATGAGTATGATGATCACCGAGGGCAAAACCACGCCGGCGGTGGCCAGCGCGCTCCCCCAAATCCCGGCGGTATGGTATCCCACGAAGGTGGCCATGTTGATGGCTATGGGTCCCGGGGTGCTCTCGCTGATGGCCAGGATATCCATCATGCGCTCCTCATCTATCCAGCCCTTTGTCTCCACCACTTCCCTTTCGATCAGGGGGATCATGGCGTATCCTCCGCCGAAGGTGAACAGTCCTATTTTGAAAAAGACAAAGAGCAACTGTCTGAGCAGCTGCTTCTTTTCGTCGTTCATATATTTTCTCCTAATTGAATGCTACGGAAGAGAACATATCCTCCGATTCCTCCAGAAGCTCCTCGTAGAGATCCCTGTCGATCTCGTCGTCGGATTCGCGGAGCCTGCGGCTGAGTCCGTCCGCTGCCATGAACAGCTCGGGATAGGCCAGCGCGTCGTCCATGACGCCGGGCAGCTTTCCGCTCTGTCTCAGGCCGAACACGTCTCCCGCGCCCCTGAGCTCCATGTCCCTGGTGGCGATCTCAAAACCGTCATTGGTGGATTTGAGCACCGAAAGCCTTGAGATGGCCTCCGGGCTCAGGCTGTCCGTCTGAAGGAAACAGTATGACTGGATGTTGCTGCGGCCGACCCTGCCCCTGAGCTGGTGCAGCTGAGCGAGCCCGAAGCGCTCCGCTCCCCTGATCCACATGATGACTGCCCTGGGCACGTCCACTCCCACCTCCACGATGGATGTGGCGACCAGGACGTTCAGATCTCCGTTGGAGAATTCATCCATGACCTTCGCCCTCTCGTCCTCCTTCATGGCGCCGGTAACGAAGGCGACCTTATAGGGAGAAAGGGCCTGCTTGGCCTCCGTGTAGACGTGGCTCACGTTCTCCATGTCCAGGGCGTCGATGGCGGGGCATACGATGTAGGACTTGAGCCCCCTCTCCGCGCACTTCTTTATGTAGCCGTAGGCGCGGTCCGTCTGGGACGCGTTGATCAGGAAGGTCTGGATCTCCTTTCTTCCCTGGGGCATCTCGTCGATGACGGAAACGTCGAGGTCCTTGTACATGCACAGCGCCAGGGTCCTCGGGATGGGGGTCGCGCTCATGACCAGCGTATGGGGAGCGCATCCCTTTTCCTCAAGAGCTGCCCTCTGGGCGACTCCGAAGCGGTGCTGTTCATCGATGGTTATGAATCCGAGATCAGCGTACTCCACATCCTTCGAGAAGAGAGCGTGGGTACCGAACACCACCTTCACATAGCCGGCGGCTATGGCCCTGAGCATCTTCTCCCGGATATCCTTCTTCATGCCGGAATAGAGGATCCCGCACTTGTAGCCCTTCTTTTCAAAGTAGGGCGCGTACTTCTTGTAATGCTGCTTTGCCAGGATCTCCGTGGGCGCGCAGATGGCGGACTGCTTGCCGTTGGCCGCGGCGACATAGGCCGCCATGACCGCCACCATGGTCTTTCCGCTTCCCACATCTCCCTGCAAGAGACGGTTCATCTGTTTGCCGGAAGCCATGTCCCTGAGGATCTCCTTTAAGCATCTGAGCTGGGCGGAGGTGAGGCTGAAATCCAGAAGGTCCGAGAATTCCGCCACCTTCTTCACGTCCATGGCGTATCCGTCCTGCCTTATGCCTCCCCTGGTCTCGTTCAGGTGGATGTAGAACTCCATGAAATCCCGGAGCTTGAAATATCTCATTCCCCGGTAGGCGTCGTTCAGTGTGGTGGGATGGTGTATCAGTTCCAGGCTGTCCGCCTTGGAATACAGGGCCATCTCACTGGCCATCCACAGGGGGAGCTCCTCATAGATCTCGGCCTTTTCCAGGGCGTTGGATATGAATGAGGCGAATTCCTTCTGTCTTAAGCCTGTCTTCACAGGCAGTGAATACACCGGATAGATGCCCTCGTTCAGGTAGCAGCTGGTGCCCTCCCTTTCGAGCTGGGGGCTCACGAGCTGGAGCCTTCCCTGGTTTTTGTAGAATCTTCCGTAAAGACGGTATACCTCGTCGGTCTTGAGACTTGAAGCGATATACGGCTGGTTGTAGAGCACCACGTCGAACTGGTCCGTGCCGTCCGTGAAGGTGAGCACCGATTTTGAGAATCCCTTGCGGGCATATCCTCCGGAGGCGATGCCGGTATACATGGCTCTGAGGATGGCGTACTCGCCCTCCGCCGCCTCGGAATAGCTCTTGAAGTTGCCCCTGTCGCGGTATTCGACGGGGAAATACTTCAGAAGGTCATTCACGGTCTCTATCCCCATGCTCCTGAGTGCCTCGGCCTTTTTCGCTCCAACACCTTTGATGAGGGATATATCGCTTTCTTCGCTAATAAACATTTTTTACTCCGCGCTGATTATATAGTAGTACAAGGGCTGTCCGCCGCTGAACACTTCCACATCCACATCGGGATATTTCTTTTTGAGCTTGTTCTCCATTACGGCGGCGTCGGTCTCCGTGACATCGCTTCCGTAATAAAGCGACAGTATGGAGGTCTCGTCGTCCACCAGCTTCTCCGCGATGTCCATGACGGCGGTGAAGGTGTTGTTCTCGCAGGCAACGATGTCGCTGCCCACGATGCCGATGATGTCGCCCTCCTTTATGGTGCTGCCGTTGACGCTGGTGTCCCTTACGGCGAAGGTGACCTGGCCGACCTTGACGGTCTCCATGTTCTCGCTCATGGCCTCGACATTTTCATCGAGGGACATTTCGGGATCGAAGCCCAGCATGGCGCTGATGGCCTGGGGAATGTTCTTCGTCTCCACCACAGCCACGTTCTTTTTGCTTATGTCGCAGGTCTGCTTGGCGGCGAGGATGATGTTCTTGTTGTTGGGCAGGATGATGTAGTTGTCCGCGTCCGTGTTGTCGATGATCTCCATGAAGTCCTGTGTGGAGGGATTCATGGTCTGTCCGCCTTCCACGATGTAGGTGACGCCCAGATCCTTCATGATGCTGGAAAGCCCCTTGCCGGAGGATACGCTGATGATCACATAGTCGGTATGCTCCTTGCTGTATTCCATCGCGGGAGCTTCGGCTCCGGGAAGCTCGGCCTCGTCAAGATCCGTGCTGTCGATGATCTCGATATGCCTGAGGGTACCGAAGGCCGTCGCGGTCTTGAGAACGTTCCAGGGCTCGTTGGAAAGGATGTGCACCTTGATGGCGCTGGCCTTCTCCATGACATTGGGAGCCGAGCAGTTCTTGACCTTCATCAGCTTGTCGATGACGGTCTTCTGATATGACTTCCCGCCGTCGGTGACGATGGTGAATTCCAGTGTGTAATCGAACTCGCCGTCAAGGTCGATATCCTCGTGGTCCATGGCGGGCGTGCTGTTTTCGGACACGCCGACGGTCTTGCCCTTCATGGAAGCAAGGACTCCCTCCATGATGAAGATCAGTCCGCATCCGCCGGAATCCACCACTCCCGCCTCCTTAAGGACCGGGAGCATCTCGGGGGTCTTTGAAAGCACGACTCTTCCCGCTTCCAGCACCTCTGAGAAGAATTCCACGGGATTCTCATACTCCGCGTAGTGGGACATGGCGAATTCGCTCATTCCCCTGGCGACGGTGAGTATGGTGCCCTCCGTGGGCTTCATGACGGCCTTGTAGGCCATCTGAGTCGCGGAATTCATTGCGTTTGCAAACAGTTCGATATCCAGTTCGTCATGTCCCATGCAGACCTTGGAGAAGCCCCTGAGCAGCTGGGAAAGGATGACTCCAGAATTTCCCCTGGCTCCCATGAGAGCTCCGTTGGCGGCGGCGGAGATGAGACCGTCCGGCGTTTTGGCGTTGGACTCGCTCACGGCCTTGACCGCGTACTGCATCGTCAGCGACATGTTCGTTCCCGTGTCTCCGTCCGGGACGGGGAACACGTTCAGATTGTTGACATATTCCTTATTGTTTTCAAGATTGGCATAACCGCTGAGCACGGCTGCCTTCAACTCTTCCGTATCCATCATTTTCACCCGAATAACCTCCTTACATAACGCGGACGCTGGTCACGTTGACGGTGACCTTCTTGACCTTGACACCGGTCTGCTTTTCCACATTGTATTTGATGGCCTCGGACAGATTCTCACAGACGGTCTCCATCTTCATGCCGTATTCCAGTATAACGAATACCTCTATATGGATCTTTTTGTCGCTGCCGGCGCTCACTCTGACGCCCTTGCTCCATTCCTCATTGGTAAGAAGGTACACGATACTGTCCGCCCCGGGGATGTTGGCGATGCCCACCACTCCGAAGCATTCCATCGCCGCGGCGCATACGACCTGCTTGATGGTGCTGACGGTGATCTTGTTGTTCTTTCTTTCTTCAGAAACCATATATAATGTCCTCCGTATATAGATTGCTCTGATTTGGCGGCACGGGCCCTTTCGGCACATACCTTCAGATGATTATACCACAACGGCATCATCTATCCTATCGATTCGGGAATTTTCAGCCCTTAAAGGCATTTTTGATCCTTTCGCAGGCCTCGGCCAGCACGCTTCTCGGGCAGGCGATGTTGATGCGGACGAACCCGTCCGCGTTGTCCACGAAGCTTCCTCCGGCTTCGATGATGACGCCCGCCTTTGCCAGGGCGTCCTCCAGGCCTTTGTTGTCGAGACCCGTAAAGCGCATGTCCACCCAGGCGAGGTATGTGGCGCCGGGGATGACGTATCCGCACTGAGGGAACTCCCTGTCAAGGAAGGCTTTCAGATATTCGAAATTTGAATCGAGGTACGCTCTCATGGCGTCCACCCACGCTGCGCCGTGCTCATATGCGGCGGTGGTGGCGGCCAGGGAGAAGGGGCTCTGGGATGCGGAGCAGGCGCGTCTTAAGGCGTCGCGCACTTCGGGATCCCTGACAATGATGTTGGACATGGCGTTGCCGGCCATGTTGAAGGTCTTGCTGGGAGCGGTGCATACCGCGACTGTGGGATCGTCCCTGGCGACGTCCAGCATCGAGACCGTGTCGGTGCCCGTGCGGGTTATATCGGAATGTATCTCGTCGGAGATGATGGTGACGGAGTTTTCCCTGCAGATGGCATGGATCCTTTCCAGTTCCGCTCTGTCCCATACCCTTCCCGTGGGATTGTGGGGATTGCACAGGATAAAGAGCTTCGTCGAAGGCTCCTTGGCCTTTGCCTCAAAGTCCTCCCAGTCTATCCCGAAGCATCCTTTGTCATATATCATCCTGCTGTAAAGGGGAACGCGTCCCTCCGCGCCTTTAGCGGCCCGGTCGAAGGGACCGTAGGATGGGGTCATGATGATGATGCCGTCCCCCGGAGAGGTCAGGATCTTCACCAGGTGGTTGATGGCGGAAACGACGCCGTTGGTGATCACCACGTCTTCCCTTTTTATCTCGATGCCGTAGCGTGTGCGATACCATTTGTCCAGGGCGTCGTAGTAGCGCCCGTCCGCGGACGAATAGCCGAAGATCCCCGCGTTCACTCTCTGGTGAAGGGCTATGAGTATCTCCGGTGCGCAGCGAAAGTCCATGTCCGCTATCCACATGGGGATGGCGTCATCCGAAGCGTTCTCGTTTATCTTTTTCAGATCTCCGTATTTTCTGGAGCATGTTCCCTCCCTGGGAACGATCTCGTCAAAATCGTACATTGATGTCTCCTCCTTCTGATACTATGATTTTACTACAAACAGGCCCGAATGGGAACATCCATGTTCTGCGCCGGGGCATGAAAAAGGGCGGGAAGTCCCCTTCCCGCCCCGCTGAGCGTAAATCTTTTCAGACAGCAGAAAAAACACACCGTCATGCGACAGTGTGTCTGATCTCTATTGCAGCCGCCTTTTTCCGATTATCTTTCGACCTTGCCGGAACGAAGGCATCTTGAGCAGACATTCACAGTCTTCGTAGCGCCGTTCTCAACGATCTTTACTCTTCTGAGGTTGGGCTTCCAGTTCCTCTTGGTGTGGATGTTCGAATGGCTCACGGTGTTCCCGGAAATAGCGCCCTTTTCGCAGATGTAGCACTTTGACATTTTTTATCACTCCAGTTCCATAATAAATTGACATCTCAAAATAGACCGTTTGGAATTATAGCACACATAAAAAGCCTTTGCAATCATAAAATGCAAAATAAAACAATTATTTGCCCTATATGGATATGCTATAATCATATTGACAAAAATACAATGTCCTGTATCCGTCATCATGCGGAACGGGAACGGAGGTAAAAAATGAACAAACTTAAAACAGCCACGCTCACACAGCTGGCAATCCTCGTCGCCGTGATCATCCTCATGGCGTTCACCCCCCTCGGATACATCCGTACCCTCGGACTCGAGATCACCTTTGTCATGATCCCCGTCATCATCGGTGCCATCACCATCGGGCCGGGAGCAGGAGCATTCCTCGGATTCGTATTCGGACTCACAAGCTTCATCCAGTGCTTCGGCATGAGCCCCTTCGGAGCGACGCTCTTCGCCATCAACCCCATCTACTGCTTTATAGTATGCGTGGTCACCAGGACCCTCATGGGCTGGCTGTGCGGACTCATCTTCAAATGCTTCCCCGAGAAGAACCTGGCTGCGTATTCCATCTCCAGCCTTTCCGGAGCCCTTCTGAACACCCTGTTCTTCATGAGCGCTCTGATCCTGCTCTTCGGAAAGACCGAGTTCATCATGGGATTCCGCGGCAGCATGGGAGTCATCGAGTTCGTGGTGGCCTTCGTGGGCATCAACGGACTGGTGGAGGCTGTCGCCTGCTTCGTGATCGCCACGGCGATCTCCAGGGCAGTGGCAAGATACACAAAGCACTGACAGATATTCAAAGATCGGGAGGACCAAGATGCACATTCTGGCGGTCGACGTGGGAAACACCACGACTGAATTCGGACTTTACAGCGATGACGAGCTGCTCACCAGCTACAGATTCATAACAAAGCAGGAAAGGACCATGGACGAGGCGGCCTTCTTCGTGAGGGATTTCCTCGAACTGCATTCCCTTACCTTTTCCGACATCGGGGACGCGATACTCTCCAGCGTCGTGCCCAACATTAATCAGACACTGATCAACATGTTCCGCAAGTACATGGACGTGGATCCGATGGTGGTGGGTCCCGGCATCAAGACCGGCATCAACGTCGCCACCGCCAATCCCAGGGAGGTGGGAGCGGACCGCATAGTGGACGCCCTGGCCGCCTATGAGATCTACGGAGGACCCGTGATCGTCGTGAACTACGGCACCGCCACGAGATACGACTACGTGGACGCCGACGGACAGTTCAAGTACGCCGTCACCAGCCCCGGCATCAAGATCTCCGCGGACGCCCTCTGGACGAAGGCGGCAAAGCTTCCCGAGATAGAGATCGCGAAGCCCGACACCATCCTGGTGAACAATACCATCACCAGCATGCAGGCGGGCCTGGTATACGGCTGCATCGGTCAGACCGAATATATAGTCAGACAGATGAGAAAGGAGACCGGCACCGAAGCCAAGACCGTGGTGGCCGGAGGCTATGCCCCCATCATCATGCCCCATACGGACGTGCTGGATATCTACGATCCCCTTCTGACGATGAAAGGCCTCAAACTGCTGTATGACAAGAACAGGCACTGATTACTTCAGAGAAACTCTTGAAATAAACGATGTGCTTCTGGCGCCAATGGCCGGTGTTACCGACGTCGCCTTCAGACGTGTGTGCCTCGGCCGGGGCGCCCTTTTGATGTACACGGAAATGGTCAGCGCGAAGGGCCTCGTATACAAAAACGAGAACACCAGGTTCCTTCTTGAAACAGGAGAAGAGGAAAGGGCCACCGGGGTGCAGATCTTCGGAAGTGACGAAGCTTTCCTCGCCTCCGCCGTGAGGGACTGGCTCAATGACACTTCCTTCGCCTTCATCGACATAAACATGGGCTGCCCGGTAAAAAAGGTGGTCTCCAACGGCGAGGGGAGCGCCCTTCTCAGGGACCCGAAGAAGGTCTGCTCCGTGGCCAGAAGCATAGTGGAGTCCTCCTCAAAGCCGGTGAGCGCAAAGATCCGCACAGGATACGATGAAAACACGATAAACGTCACGGACAACGTTAAGGCCCTGAACGACGCGGGAGTCGGCATGATCGCCGTCCACGGCCGCACCAGGGAGATGTTCTATTCAGGAAAAGCCGACAGGGAGCTGATCGCGAAGGCAGTGGAGGCCTCCGGCGTGCCCGTCATTGCCAACGGCGACGTTTCCTGCTATGAGGACTACGTGTCCATGAAAAGGGATACCGGCGCCGCGGGAGTCATGATCGGCCGGGGCGCCATGGGCAACCCCTTCATCTTCGAAGAGATCGCTTCGGGCAAAAGAGGGGAAAAGTACTCTCCTCCCACCGCCGAGGACCGGCTCCGGGAGGCCCTCAGGCACCTTGAACTCATGAAGGGCTACAAGGACGAGCGCACCGCCTGCCGCGAATTCAGAAAGCAGCTGTGCTGGTATACCAAGGGCATGAGCGGAGGAGCCGCGATACGCAACGAGGCCACGAAGATAAGCTCCTTTTCAGCCTTCGAGGGCTACATCCTCTCGCTGATCGAAAAGTGCTCCGCGGTATGACGGATCATTTCATAAAAAAAGCGCATCACCGTGCGCTTTTTTCTATTCCGTGCTTTTTTCTCAGGGCGTTTATGAACCTTATCTCCTCCGAGATCCTGGTATCCACATAGTTTTTCATGAACCTTATATCGTAGGCCGTGTCGGGCATCCCGGAGATGCCGCCGAACACCCCGCTGTCTTCGAAGCAGCTTCTTAAGGCCTGCTCCCTCCTGTCGAGGATCCTCGCGATGCATTCCTTATCCAGAAACTGGAAGAACGCCACCCTCAGGTAGAACTCCTCGTCGCTTGCGGCCCTGTAATCGTCGAAATCCCTTAGCAGCTCCATCATCCTCCCGCGGCCCTCCCCGGTTATGGAGCATACCTTCCTCGAAGGCTTTCCCTCCCGGGGCTCCACCCTCATGGTGACGAAGCCGTTTTTTTCGAGCCTCCTCAGGAGGGGATATATCTCATTGTTGTTGGGACTCAGTCCCGAAAGACGCTTTTTCAGTTCGTAGCCGTGGCATGGCCCGGACA
>CADBPP010000107.1 GCA_902796565.1 uncultured Eubacteriales bacterium
ACCACCAGCGATGAATCCGGTTTTTTCTTTACAGCGCGCACCGGGCTGTCCTCGTTTGTTATGACTTCATCGGCGTTGACCACCCTTATCTGCTGGTCATTGTACTCATATCTGTCCAGCTCTTTTAAGATAAGCTCTTCCTTGCCGACTATGTATATATCGTGCCTTATAAGCTTCGATGCCTGTACCGCACCTTTTACGATTTCTTCAGGGGCGTTGTCTCCGCCCATACCATCTAATATGATCCTCACTTTGTTCCTCCTGACCAGTACGCGGGCCGCGTTTTCCGTACATATAAATGCGCGGTTTTTTGCATGCCCTCAGATCCGATCTTTTTCCATAAACATATACATAATAATTTTACCATATTTCCGTCGAAATTTCTCGTAAAATCGGCACTTTCCCGCAGGTCTTCCTGCCGGTTTTTCAGACCCTTTACCCGCCGGCAAAAATACCTTCCGGGAAATACCTGTGAAATGTAAAAACGGCAGGGCCTTCCGCCCTGCCGCAATTCCTGTTATTCGTCTTTCTGTTTCAGTTTTTCGTTTATGAAATAGTCTATATCGCCGTCCATGACCGCATTGACGTTGCCGACTTCCGCCCCTGTCCTGTGGTCTTTGACCATGGTGTAAGGCTGGAAAACGTAGGATCTTATCTGGCTGCCCCAGGTTATCTGGCTGTAATCGCCTTTCAGTTCCTTAAGATTCTCCTTGTGCTCCTGCTCTTTCAGTTCCACAAGTTTAGACCTTAAAAGCTTCATGGCGGTCTCTTTGTTCTGGTGCTGCGATCTTTCGTTCTGACATGAGACCACTATGTTGGTGGGAAGGTGTGTGATCCTTATAGCCGAGTCAGTCTTGTTGACGTGCTGGCCTCCGGCTCCGCTGGATCTGAAAGTATCCACCCTGATGTCTTCCGGATCTATCTCCACTTCTATGTCGTCATCGATCTCCGGCATAACGTCCATGGACGCGAATGAGGTGTGCCTCCTTCCGGATGAATCAAAAGGCGATATCCTGACGAGACGGTGTACCCCCTTCTCATTCTTCAGATATCCGTAGGCGTTCTCGCCTTCGACCATTACAGTGGCGCTGTTTATGCCGCCTTCCTTGTCGTCCTGCAGGTCCAGAGTCTTTACCCTGTAGCCTTTCTTTTCGGCCCATCTGCAGTACATCCTGAGGAGCATTTCCGCCCAGTCCTTGGCGTCTGTTCCGCCGCTTCCGCCGTGTATGGATACTATGGCGTTGCTGCTGTCATATTCGCCGTTGAGAAGCGTTCTCAGCTTCAGGTCCTCCAGTTCTTTCTCCAGCTTCGCCGCGGAAGAAAGTATCTCTGAAGCCATCTCCTCATCATCTTCTTCATCTGCCAGTTCTATCAGTTCTTCTATGTCGCCCAGTTCCTTTTCCAGGCCGGCGTATTCCTCCAGTCTGTTCTCGATGCTCTTTTTCTCCTTCAGCACCTTCTGGGCTTTTTCCTGATCCGACCAGAAGTTTTCATTTTCCACCTGCCGGTCAAGTTCTTCAAGTCTGTCCTTCAGCCCTGCCGGGTCAAAGGGACTCACCTGCCTCTTTAAGACTCACTCTGTAAGCCGGGAGTTTCCCCTTTAATTCTTCTAGCTGTAACATTTTCCACTCCTTGTTTTCTGTGCGCGGTGTAAGACTATCTTCCGCAGCAGTGTTTATATTTTTTACCGGAGCCGCACGGGCACGGGTCGTTTCTTCCCACCTTCGGGAGATCACGTTTCACCGGAGCCTGCTTGTGCTCTCTCTCCGGGACCTGGGTCTGTTTAGGCATATCCGCATTCTGGGATACTACCTGTCCTCCGTCGTCTTCGAATTCTTCCTTCATGCCTTCACCGCTTCCCATTACGTTCTTACGCTGTGAGGATGTCTGTACTGTGATGTTGTAGCAGTACTTGACGGTCTCTTCCTTGATGGACTGTACCATCAGCTCGAACATGTCAAAGCCTTCGTTGGAATATGCCGCGGCCGGATCCTGCTGTCCCAGAGCCCTGAGGCCTATGCCGCTCTTCAGCTGATCCATAGCGTCTATGTGATCCATCCACTTGTTGTCTACTACACGGATAAGGATCATCCGCTCGACTTCACGCATCTGCTCTTCGCCGACTTCCTTCTCCTTCTCATCGTAGAGCCTGTCAAACTCTTCGACAATATCACCTATCAGGGTATCCTCATCCAGTTCGGCTTTTTCGTCGTCTGTGTAATTTGTGCCTTTGTATTTATCGCAGATCTTTCTGAGATTGTTGTCCAGAGTCTCAAGATCCCATTCGGTAGGATCCTTCGAAGCTACGGTGATCGGGCCGGCAGCCTCTTCTATCAGCTCTCTGGTCATGTTCCTGATGTATTCCTTCAGGTCTTCGCCGTGGAGCACCATAGCGCGCTGCTCATATATGATCTCACGCTG
>CADBPP010000108.1 GCA_902796565.1 uncultured Eubacteriales bacterium
TAGGTGTAGTTTGCCTGGAGATATGCTTCGTAATTGCTTCCGTCCAGAAGGAGCTTGCTGTAGGAACCGTCATCACCGAACATATCGTCGGGGCCGAACCAGTATCCGGTGTATCCTTCATAGGCCACATTCATCGTATAAGTTCCGGCGGGCATCGAGTATGCTGTGGCGCTGCTGCCTTTTCTGATGAACATGGTCCTGCACAGCGTTCCGTCACGGTATATCTTGATGTAGGTGTCATACCATTCAGGGGCTACCACCACCAGATCCACGGAA
Organism: uncultured Eubacteriales bacterium; assembly: GCA_902796565.1. Taxonomy (GTDB): domain Bacteria; phylum Bacillota; class Clostridia; order Eubacteriales; family Anaerofustaceae; genus RUG14186. Next base: position 277 of record CADBPP010000108.1, read on the forward strand.
CCGCTCTCCCCGTTGGAGTATATGACTCCGCTGGAGGGGGTCTCCTGTATGCAGGACTTGGCCCTGTCGTAGCTGTCTTCAAAGTCGCTTATGGAATCGAAAAGCATGTATGCGTCGTAGTATCGGCCCTGGCTGAGAAGGTCGAATGCATTGGCGTAGTCCTCAACATACTCGCTTCCGGGATAGGAGACCTTCTTGAACTGGCTGTTCAGTTCTATCATGCCGTCCACGTCCGTGTTGTTCTGGATGTTCCCGATCATGATGGAGAAGATATCCTTGAGCAGGACATCGGCGTCGCGGTAGTCTTCCTTGGCAAGCCTGTCGAAAAGAGGCACGGCAGCGGCGAGATTTCCTGAATCATAAGCGTCGAGGGCCTGGGTGTAGACGATCTTGTGTTCATAATCGAGGCTGTCCTTGAACTCCTTATCGGCAAGCTCCTCAAAGAGGGGCAGCGCCTGGGCGTAATCACCGCTGTTGTAGTATTTGACGGCCTTGTTGTAGTTGAGCTGGTTTGAAATGACGGGATACGCGAAATATCCTCCGATGGCCAGGAGCAGCAGTATGATTATGACCGCGACCCAGGGCTTCTTTTTCTTCGTGACCTTTACAGGGGTGACACCCTGATTGTATGAGCTTTGGTAGGTCGTTTCGGGGCGGGGCTGACTGCTGGCGGGAATATATCCCGTATTCTGTGGCGCGCTCCTTACGGGTTCAGGCTGAGGCGCGCTCTGCTCAGCGGGTCTTGCCTGCTCCTGAGGGGGGGGGCTCTGAACTTCAGGCGTGTTCTCCTGCGCCGATACGGCAGGCCCCTCCGGTTCAGCTGAAGCTTCAGCTATGCCGGAACGGTCCAGGATCGCATCCAGTTCATTTTCGATGGACATCGCCGCGGCAGGAGCTTCGGTGATCTCTTCCGCCGGCATCACATCTTCGGTGACAGGGGGCTCTGCGGCATTTTCCTGGGGGAAATTTGCAGTTTTGTTTCCGCATGCGGGGCAGAAAAGTGCGTCATCCGGTATCTGTGTTCCACAATTCTTGCAATACATGAGATTTCTCCGTGATAATCGTAAATTACATTATCAATTTTAGAATAAATCAAGCGGTTTTGTCAAGAGGTCACTAACTGAGAGCCCCACATACTTTGCATGCGGAGAATTCTGGAACGGGAGGCAGTATCTTATTCGGTGATCAGTACACAATCCCCGATATTTATGATATACTAACAAGACGGGAGAAATACGATGGATAACTTCGATTACGCAAAAGACAGTCTTACAAGAATGCCCCTGGAGCATTATACGGCCCAGTTCGCTTCCGGAGACCCGGAGGAGATGGCCGTTCGCTGCAATGTGGATTACGATCCTGAGCGCCGGACCTTCAGCCTGAAGATAATGGACAGGACGTACACCGTGACCCATCCCGATTTCGTTTGCAGGAATGAGGACGGGAGCGTGTGTGAAAACGCCAACATCAAGATACTCATTCTGCGCTACCTCAATGACGGTGCGTACCAGGCGCCGGGAGAAGGCACCATTACATACCACGACTTCCCCTGGGGCGATACATATTACCGCCAGTTCGAAGGCAGGTGCATGAAAAGGATGGCATACGGCTTCGGTTACAAGCTGGACGTTTTTGAAAAGGCAATGGAAAAGCTCGGGGCTGAAAAGCTCAGTATGGGAGACTGCGCATACAAGGTGGAGTTCATGAAGGACCTGTACGTCTGCTTCATACTGTGGGGCGCGGACGATGAATTCGATCCCACCTGCCAGATGCTGTTTTCGGATAATTTTCCCAGGGCCTTCACGGCAGAGGATGTCGCGCATGTGGGAGACATCTCGATCAGCAGGATAAAGGAAGCAGCGGCATCGCTGCAGTAATACGGAGGAAGATATGGGAAAGATTTACTGTATGTTCAATCAGAAAGGCGGAGTCGGAAAGACCACGTCCTGTGCGAATCTCTGTGCGGCAGTCGCCATGAAGGGCAAGACGGTGCTCGCGGTGGATTTTGACGCACAGAGCAACCTTACCAGCGGTCTGAACATCGACAAGAGAAAGCTCAGAGCCAGCGTTTACAATGTTCTGATGGGGGATTCAAATATCAAGGAGGTGATCGTGCCCACCGATGTCGAGAATCTCTGGGTATTGCCCGCCACCATCGATCTTTCCGGCGCAGAAGTGGAACTTGCCAACATCCCCCAGAGGGAGATCGTTCTTAGAAACTGCCTCAGGGAAGTCGTGGATGATTATGATTACATCATAATCGACTGCCCGCCCTCACTGGGCCTGCTCTCCATCAACGGACTTACCGCTGCGGACGGGGTGATAATCCCCATCCAGTGCGAGTATTATGCTCTGGAGGGAGTCAGCCAGCTGATCAATACCGTGAACCTCGTCAAAAAGAGTCTGAACTCCTCGCTGGAGATCTCCGGCGTAATGCTGACCATGTATGACGCCAGGACCAATCTGTCATCTCAGATAGTCCAGGAGGTCAGGAACTACTTCAAGGACAAGGTCTTCGAGACCATTATCCCGCGTAACGTCAGGCTGGCGGAAGCCCCCAGTTACGGAATGACGATAATGCAGTACGACAAGAATTCCAAGGGAGCCCAGGCCTATGCCAGGCTCAGCGAAGAATTCATTTCAAGGTGCTAAAAGCTTACGGGAGGAAAGGACGAAATCAGTCCGACAGAACAGATGGCCAAGACAGGCGGACTGGGAAGAGGCCTCAGCGCCCTCATCCCGGACGAACCCCAGATAACAGAAGAAAAACAGAGTGAAGAAGACGTAAGGATGCTCGACATTGCCAGGATAAGGCGCAATGAAGAGCAGCCCCGTTCCGTTTTTGAGCAGGAGGCTCTCTCGGAGCTTTCTGAAAGCATAAAAAAGGTGGGTGTCCTGCAGCCCCTTATAGTCATGCCCGATGGGGACGGCTACAAGGTAGTAGCCGGTGAAAGAAGGCTGCGCGCCTCGATCATGGCAGGGCTCAAGCAGGTCCCGGTGATCATAAGATCCTTCGACGACAGACAGCTTCTGGAAGCTGCTCTCATAGAAAACATCCAGAGGGAAGACCTCTCCGACGTTGAATGCGCCGTCGCCTACAGACGGCTCAGCGACGAGTTTTCCATGACCCAGGAAGAGATCGCGGACAGTGTGGGAAAGAGCCGCAGCAGTGTCGCTAACACCATGAGACTGCTCTCACTTCCCCAGGACGTTCTGGACCTTCTCAGCGAAAAGAAGATAACGGCCGGGCATGCCAGGGCCGTGCTGAGTCTTGAAAACCAGCAGGATATGAGTGCTTTCGCGAGGCTGATAGTCGACAGAGCCCTTTCCGTAAGGGAGGCGGAAAAGCTGTGCCGAAGCTTTTCCGAGGAAAAGAAAAAGAAGGACCCGCCCAGAAAAGCCAGCTATATAACGCAGTTCGAGGAGGAGATGTCCCAGGCACTTGGCTCGAAAGTCACCATCAGCGTCAGACCGAAAGGCGGATCCATCCGTATCGATTATTATTCCAATGAGGATCTGGAAAGAATAATCAACGCAATCAAAGAGGTCAAGTAATGAACAACAGAGAAAAGTCACTCACCGGATATCTGATAGGCATAAATCTTCTGCACGTGGTTCTGTGTTTTGCCGTTATGATGCTGAGGCGCTATGAATTCTATGAAGCGCTCAGACTGAAATGGGCATCGCTGATCCTGACGGTGATGCTCTGGTACACTTTTTCATACATAACCGCGCTGGGAAGCTATATGAGCAAAAAAAGCGTTGCTGTGGGCTTTGCCCTGCTTAGCGTGCTTCCGATCACTATCCTCACGGGGATAAGCTTCGGCCTCAGCTTCATCAGGGAAGCCGGATGGCTCAAGTTCTTTTTCATCGGTTCCAGCGTGAACTACTATTTCCGACCGATGGCCGGACTGTTAAGGTTCCTGCCGGCGTCTGCCTATCTTTTCTATGCGGTCTGCATAGCCGTCATGGCGGTGCTTTCGATGCTGGGTGCTCTTTCCGGAATGGAGGCGTCCCGTAAGAAGGTACGCGGCAGGAAGGTCACTTCCGTCAAGAAGAAAAGCGGAAAGGAAGTACCCCGGATCGATGAGAATCAGGTAGAGGAAGCGGCTGTGGTGGACGATGAGGCGCCGAAAGCGGCGAAGGCTCCCCGCAGACTGAGCGCGAAGGACCGCGAAAAGCTGATTGAGGAATCCGACGAGGAGCTCAACGCGGAGATAGAAAGGCTAAGGAAGAAACTGGAAGAGAATCAGGCCAAGAGGAAGGATGAATGATCGAGCTTCTGGTAAGCAGGGACTATGACGGTATGAGGCTGGACCGCTACATTCAGAAAGCGGCCGGACTGGGAAGGAATACCGCAGAGAAGCTTCTGCGAAAAGGCGAAGTCAGACTGAACGGTGTCCGTTCTTCCGCGCAGTCCGCTGTGCGGGAAGGAGATACTGTAAGGATCTACGGCGTGGAGGAGAAAAGGACCCCCGCCGTTTCTTTTGATGAAGCGCTCGGCGGCGTGGAAGTCCTGTACGAGGACGGGTCGATCCTTGCGGTGAACAAACCGGCCTACCTTCCGACACAGCCCATGAAGGGGCAGAAGGACTGCCTGAGCGAAAGGGTGAAAAACCATCTGAGAAAGACCGTCGAGGAGTATGAAAACCGTTTCATCCCGGCACCTGCCAACAGACTGGACTATGAGACCAGCGGTGTGGTTCTGTGCGGGAAAACTCCGGCGGCAGCAAGGGCCCTGTCGGAAATGTTCAGGGAAGAGAAGATAGAAAAGCACTATACCGCACTGTGCCGCGGACAGTTCGGCAAAACACTGAGGCTGGAGAACTGGGCGACAAAGGACGCTTCCCGCAACCGAATGGTCATCAGCCCAAGACGGGAAGAAGGGCTCTCCAGGATGCTGGGCATCTACCGGGGCATTGCAGTATGTAAAGATCTGAGCCTGGTGGATGCAAGGCTCATAACGGGAAAGACCCATCAGATCCGCTGTCAGCTGGCAAACGCAGGCTTTCCGCTGATCAATGACTATAAATACGGGGACAGGGCAGCCAACGACCTATTCCGTGAGGAATATGGGGTGAAAAGACTTCTTCTGCATTGCTCGGAAGTCTCCTTTTCACTTTGGTACGCGCCGGGAACCATCAGGATAACCTGTGAGATGCCCCCGGAGATGAAACAGCTCATAAAGCAGATCGGGTTCGAGAAAGAACAGTAAAAAAGACCTCCCGCGGCAGCGGGAGGTCTTCTGCTTCAGGAGAATTTAAGCTCTCTGTTTTTTATTCCGTTATAGAAGGAGGATGCCTCCATAAGGCCCTTTCCTTCGGGCTTGAGGGTCTTTATGAGCAGGACCCCGTCGCCGCACTGGATGTAGATGCCTCTTTTGTCTCCTTTCAGGATCGTTCCGGGTCCTTCATTCCCTTCGGAATGCTCGGATGCGATCTCGCAGGAGAACAGCTTCACGGTCTTGGAATCAAAGGTGCATTCCGCTGCCGGAGAAGGATCCATCCCCCTGATGTGATTGAAGACGCTGCGGGCGCTGCGGGTGAGATCCACGTGCTTGTCGGCCTTGAGGATCTTTGCGGCGTAGCTCGAACGGGACTCATCCTGGGGAGTTCTGGGCGCTTCTCCCTTCTGCAGAAGGTCCAGTGCCTTTACCGCAAGGTCTCCTCCGATAAGGGAAAGCCGTTCGCTGAGTGTCCCGAAGGTATCCCCGTCGCTGACGGGAGTGCTATCCTTTATCATCATGTCGCCGGTGTCCAGGCCCTCGTCCATGTACATTATGGTGACTCCGCACACCGTTTCCCCGTTCATGATAGCCCGGTTGATGGGTGCAGCGCCCCGGTAGCTCTCCAGGAGGGACGCGTGGATATTTATACAGCCGTATTCGAAGGTATCAAAAAGGATGTTCTTTTTAAGCAGCTGTCCGAAGGAGCAGACCACCGCGCACTGTGCCCCGGTGGAAGCAAGTATGGCAGCGTTCTCGTCGGTACTGACCTTCTCAGGCTGCAGAAGAGGGATCCCCCTTTCGAGGGCGAACTGCTTGACTTCTCCGAAGACTATTTTCCCTCCCCTTCTCGAGTTGGGACGGTCCGGCTGAGTGACAACCATCACCGGGGCATGTTCCGAGGAATACAATGTTTCCAGGGTCTTTGCCGCAAAGGGGCCTGTGCCCATAAAAACAGTCTTCACTCGTCATCCTCCTCCTCATCCTCATCTTCGCCGTTTTTAGCCCTGCTTTTCTCCAGCAGCTCCTCATATTCCTCCTGGGTCATGAGTCTGTCCGCGATGTCGGGGAAGATGACGCCGTCGAGATGATCGATCTCGTGGCACAGGGCCTTCTTGTAGAGCCCTTCCGCTTCTATCGTGACCTTCTCCCCCTTTTCGTTCAGAGCCTCGACCTTCACATGGCAGGGCCTTGTTACCCATCCGACGTAATCCGGGACGCTGAGGCAGCCTTCAAGCTTCGTCTCCGTCTCCTCGGAACGTTCGACTATGACGGGATTTATGAGCTTTATAAGGCCTTCACCAACATCGATCACGACACAGCGGCGAAGCACTCCGACCTGGGGCGCTGCGAGACCTACTCCCTCCGCCTTGTACATGGTCTCCGCCATGTCGTCGAGAAGGGTGAGTATCCTCTCGTTTATTTCCGTGATCTCCCTGCTTTTCTTCCCGAGCAGTTCGTCTCCCTGTATCCGTATGTTTCTTAATGCCATGGCTACCTCCTTTGTCAGAGCAGTGTTACGGGGCCTATCTCCACATATACGTAGGACGCGAGGCCCTTTCTTATGTTATCATAATATCTTCTCAGAACCTTGAGAAATCCTCCGCCCGGTTCCACTTTGATTATCACGTGCCTTATGTGCTTGTTCTTCAGCTTCTGTATGAAGGCCGGCGCGGTGCGGTACAGCGTCACCTTTTCATTCCCGGCGAACTTTTTCATAAGATATTCTATTCGGTCATGCACCAGCTGGCAGTCCGCTTCGCATCTTGCTTCGTCCTCACAGGCGCAGAAGAATCCTACGATCTCGGAAAAGGGCGGATAATCATTTTCCCTGCGAAAATCGATGTCATA
>CADBPP010000109.1 GCA_902796565.1 uncultured Eubacteriales bacterium
CGAAGATGAAGTGCTCTTCGAAGATGAAGTGCTCTTCGAGGATGACGATGTACGTCTTGAAGAAGTCTGTTCCTTCTTTTCCTCCTCCTTGGGGGCGGACAGAAGCGCCACCGTGTCCTTCTTGAGATATCTGTCGATGGTGGGATACTCGAACACCACGTTCTTTCCGATGCGGTCGTTCCAGAAATCCAGCACATGCAGGAAATCCCTGTCGGAACTGACTATCGTATAGTCGCAGGCGAAGGTGCCGTTCTCACTGATAAGGTATCCGAGGAAGCTTGAAAGCTGCATGTCCAGGGACTGTTTGCCCGCCTTGACATAGACGTATTCGATCTTCGGATTGAAAAATCCTTTTCTCAGCGTTTGGATGAACTCCATGCTGATCTTCTGCTGATTAACGGAATAGAATACATATACCGTATCCCTCCGCTTGAGGGAGAAGAAGCCCTCCAGGCCTTTCTCCTTCACATTCTCGTAATCCACGAGGAAAAAGTGTCTCATAAAAATCTCCGTGTTTCTCTGCGAATCGCGCAGGAATAGTTATGCCGCGGATCCTGTATACGTGTGCTCTCACGCGGCAGGGGCGTGCTGTCTCAGGAGCCTTCTTATCCTTACAGAGAACATCACGCTGAAGGATGCTCCGGCAGCGATCCAGGATGCTATGTAGATCCATGTGATGCACTCTATGGTCCCGAAACGGGGCAGTATGAACCATATGGACAGGACCCTGAGAAGACAGATGCTGGTAAGGGTCGTTATCATCGGCCTCACTGTGTCCCCCATGCCGCAGCTGGCTCCCGAGAAGCCCTCGGCAAAGGAGTAAAAGAAGTAGAACGGGCACATCATCCTGGATATGTGCACCACAAGGGGCATGATGTCGTCCGCGTCCGAGGCGGATATGAACCACCTGCCGATGGTGTCTATGCCCGCGTAGATCACGAGGCTCACGAATGCCACCGCTGCAGCCGACATCAGAGTGCCTGTAACAGCGCCCTTTTTCACTCTGTTCCACTTCCCTGCCCCGATGTTCTGGGCGGTGTAGGTGGTAAGGGCCGGAGACATGGAATCGGCGATGAGCCAGATGAGCATGTCGGCCTTGCCCACGATGCTCCAGGCGGCGATCACGTCGGTGCCCATGGCGTTGACGCTGGCATGGATGATGGAATTGGCGATGGGGAAAAGCATGCTCTGTATCCCCAGGGGAAGACCCTTTTTAAGCATCATCCCCAGCTTTGAGACGGACATCTTCTCCCTGAAGGCCGACGCCAGACCGCCCTGTGTGATACGGTCGAGAAGGACGATCATCGCGGCGGCGCTGATGGCCTGAGCCGCCACGGTGGCGGCTGCGGCTCCCGCCACTCCCATGTGAAGCACACCCACAAGCAGGAGGTCGCCCGCGATGTTGACCGCGCTGCACAGGATCAGTACGTACAGCGGCCTTCTGGTATCACCGGTGGCCCTGAGGACACCCGCTCCCATGTTGTAGATGACCATGGCCCACATCCCCGAAAAGAAGATACGGCTGTACAGACTGCTTTGGGAAAGGATCTCCTCCGGCACCTTCATAACGCTCATCAGCCACGGGGTCAGGATGACGCCTCCTGCAGAGAACACGAGCCCCAGGGCCGCGGCCACGCTCAGGGCGGCCCTGACGCAGCGGCGGAGCTCCTCAGCGTTCTGCGCTCCGTAGGCGGCGGAGATCAGGATGGTGGCCCCTGCGGACAGGCCGCTCATGAAGTTCAGCGGGAACTTGAAGAGAGTATATATCGCGTTGATGGACGCGAGGCCCGCCTTGCCGGTGAACTGTCCCACTATGACGGAGTCCGTCACGGTATAGAGCTGCTGGATGAGGCTGCCCAGCATCATCGGCAGCACGAATGCAACGATGGCTTTGGTTATATCCCCGGAAGTGAGGCTGTACTTATTCTGTTTCGATGTCATAAAGTGTGGATGTCCTCCGGTAATCTTCATTCTGTACCGGTAAGGAGCCGAAAGATGCCTTCGGGGGACACGCTGCGGCTCAACTTAATTATTTTACCATCAATCCGCGATATTTCATAATGCGGTGCTGCCCTATTATCCCTAAAAACATTCATACGTCCGGTGCATTGTGCTATAATCCTTAATCAGTATGTTTCATGGAGAAAAATGATGACGGAAAGCTTCAGGGAAAAGTTCATAGGAAACAGGGCCTTCTACAGAAGGCTCATGATACTGGTGGCGCCGATAATAGTCCAGCAGGGCATCACCAGCTTCGTCAATCTATTGGACAACGTCATGGTGGGCGGTCTCGGGACCGAATCCATCAGCGCCGTTGCCATCGTGAACCAGATTCTCATGGTCTTCAACCTTGCCTTATTCGGAGGACTGTCGGGAGCGTCCATCTTCGGGGCCCAGTTCTTCGGAAAGGGAGACTACGAGGGGATGAAAAGCACCTTCCGCTTCCGTCTTATCCTGGGGATCGTCCTCACCGCCGCCGCCATCCTCGTATGCCTGTCCTTCGGTGAATACTTCATCTCGGGCTTTCTTTCCGAAAGCGCGGACGGAGGGGACCTTGTCCTCGCGATGGAAAGAGCCGGATCCTACATGGCCATAATGGTGTTCGGCATGGTTCCCTTCATGCTGGTGCAGTGCATTACCGGTATGCTCCGGGAGTCCGGAGAGACCTTCGTTCCCATGGTGGCCAGCATCAGCGCCATATTCATAAACCTGGTATTGAACTACGCCCTCATCTTCGGACATTTCGGCCTTCCCAGGCTGGAGGTCAGGGGCGCCGCCATCGCCACGGTGACCGCCAGGATCGCGGAATTCCTTATAGTTTCCGTATGGGCCTTCACCCACACCGACCGCTGTCCCTTCTTCAAAGGGGCCCTCAGAAGTCTCTACGTGCCCGGGAAGCTTACGAAAAGCATCATAAAGGTGGGCTTCCCCCTGTTCGTCAACGAATTCCTGTGGAGCCTCGGCATGACTGTGATCAACCAGTGCTATTCCACCAGGGGGCTCTCATCCGTGGCCGCGGTGAACATAACCATGACCATCTCGAATCTTTTCGCCATAGTCATGATGTCTTCGGGCTCCGCCATATCCATCATGGTGGGACAGGCCCTCGGCAGCGGGGACAAGAAAGCGGCGAGGGATCTGGACACGAAGCTCATCTTCACAGCCTTCGTTGCCAACACCATTGTGGCGGCGGTGCTCTTCGCCTTCTCGGGAGCGATACCCAAACTGTACAACGTGGACGATGCCGTAAGGCACCTGGCCTCATCCCTCTTGAGGCTCGAGGCGCTGTACTTCCCCATGGGCGCGGTCATCAACGCCGTGTACTTCACCATCCGTTCCGGAGGAAAGACCTTCATAACCTTCCTCTTCGACAGCTTCTATACCTGGGTGGTGCCGGTGAGCCTCGCCTACTGTCTGGCCCACTTCACGGATCTCGGCGTATTCACCATGTTCCTGATGGTCAGGGGCATCGACATCATAAAGTTGGTGATAGGACTGGTGATGCTGAAAAGGGACTTCTGGCTGAACGACATGGTCCACGACATGAACTAGTTCCGGAACCGGCAGGCTGAAGAACGGGCGGGGCAAAAGCCCCGCTTTTTTCGTATCGTCCGGGGAAACTTCAGGCCGCCTCCCCCGGGAAGGCCTCCTCAGGGAGGATGTTTTTTCACGTTGAAGTCATTTTATACGTCACTTGTCGCATAACATGGTATAATGGTTTAATGATAATTATTTCTTCGGAGGATATATATATGCTTAAAGATCACATATTCGAGGATGACGGCCTTTCCAAGGAAGAACGCAAGGAAAAGATCTCCGAGCTGCAGGATTACCTGAGCGGGAACCTTCAGAGGCTCACCACGGAAAAGCTGCCCGTACTCGTTCTGGTGGAAGGTTATTCCGCTGCGGGCAAGGGCACCCTCATCAACAAGCTCATCAGCGAGATAGACCCGCGTTACTGCACGGTGTTCAATTACGAGGCCCTTCCCATAGAGGAAAGAAGATATCCCTACCTGCATCCCTTCTTCTGCGCCCTGCCCGAGGAGGGCAAGATCCAGTTCATGGATCTGGGCTGGATGGAAGACGCTGTCAGGAACCGTCTTTCCGGTGACTGGGACGCCAGAAGATACCGTCAGAACGTTCTGAGCGCCAGAAGGTTCGAGCGCCAGCTGAAGAACAACGGATATCTGGTCATAAAGCTGTTCATGGCCATAGACCGCGAGACCCAGAAGGAGCGCCTTGACAATCTGAGGAAAAAGGAGAGCACCGCGTGGAGGGTCGACGCCCATGACCTGAGGCAGAACGTCAAGTTCGATGAAGTGACGAAGGCCTACGACGACTTCATGCAGGAGACCGGGGAGAGCTTCCCCTGGCACATTCTGGACGGATCAAACTCCTCCAAGGCAAGCTACAACGCTTTCAGGATCATCACGGACGCCATCAGGGACACTTTCGCCTCCGGAAAGTACAACGGAGCTCCCTATGAAGAGGAATTCCCCCTGGTGGAGATGCCCAAACTCAAAGATGTGGATCTGAGCCTCAGCCTGACCCAGGAAGAATACAAGAAGGAGCTCAAGAGGCTCCAGGACAGCATAGAGCAGCTGCAGTACAAGATCAAGAGAAAGAACATACCCGTGATCATAGCATACGAGGGATGGGACGCCGCAGGAAAGGGCGGCAACATCAAGAGGCTCGCCTATCCTCTGGATCCCAGAGGCATGAAGGTCCATCCCATCGGATCTCCCGAGCCCCATGAGAAGGCAAGACATTTCCTGTACAGGTTCTACACCCGCCTGCCGGAGACCGGATGCTTCGCCATTTTCGACCGTACCTGGTACGGCAGGGTCATGGTGGAAAGGCTCGAGGGCTTCTGCACCGAGAACGACTGGAAGAGGGCCTACAACGAGATCAACGAGTTCGAAGAGGACATGGTCAACTGGGGAGCCCTGGTACTGAAGTTCTGGATCGACATCGACAGCGACACCCAGCTGCAGCGTTTCCAGGACAGGCAGAACACCCCAGAAAAGCAGTGGAAGATCACGGACGAAGACTGGCGCAACAGGGACAAATGGGACCAGTACGAGGTGGCGGTGGACGAGATGCTCGAAAAGACATCCACGAAGTTCGCTCCCTGGCACATCATAGAGTCCGTTGACAAGAAGTACGCCAGGATCAAGGTCCTCAGGATAGTCGAGGAAGCTCTCACCAAGGCACTTAACAAGTAAACAAGTCAGAACTGCCGGGCGAACTCCCGGCAGTCTTCAAATAATCACAAACGAAAGGAATAAACACCATGGTCATAGATCCTTCAGATCACTCCTGCTTCATATGCAGGGAACTGTCATGGCTCAAGTTCAACCTCAGAGTACTGGAACAGGCTGCGGACCGCAACGTTCCGGTGCTGGAAAGACTTAAATTCCTGGGCATATATTATTCGAATCTGGATGAATTCTTCATGGTCCGCGTCGGATCCATAACCCACCGCAGCGAGATGCTGCCGGAGGTCACTGACATCAAGACGGGCTGGACCGCCGACACCCAGCTGAAAAACATCTTCAGGGAAGTACGCGCCCAACAGTCCAGGGCGGAGGAGACCTACCGCAAGATAGCGAAGGCCCTGAAGGAATCCGGAATAGAGATAGTGGATTTCAAGCATATCTCCAAGGTGGACGAGAGCATCGCGAAGAAGATCTTCGCGGAGGTAAGACCCATGCTCTCCCCCAACATCGTGGACAGCCAGCATCCCTGGCCCTTCCTGGGCAACCTGGAGGAATACACCGCGGTGATGCTGGGAAGCGACGACAAGGCAAAGATCGGTATAATCTCCCACTACAGACTGCCGGCTTTCAGAGTGTACGAGGCCAACGACGTACAGAAGATCTTCGTCATGTCCGAGCTGGTCAAGCATTTTGCTCCCCAGCTGTTCAAGCGCTACGCGGTGAAGGACACAGTGACCCTGAGGGTGACCCGAAACGCAGACATCTTCGCAGATGACAGCGTCAACGTCGACAGCTGGGCGGATGACGATTTCAGAAAGAGCATGGAGGTCATGCTGAAGAAAAGGAAGAGGATGATGCCCGTCAGGCTTCAGATCTGCGGCAGCCCCTCCCAGAAGATGCTGGAGATCCTGCAGAACAAGCTGCCCATCAGCGAGCGAAACATCTTCACCTCTGCGGTGCCCTTCTCCATCTCCTTCTCGTCCCTGGTAAAGAGCTCCCCGGGCATGAAATACGTGCCCAGGACCCCTTCCAGGAACGTGCATCTGAAAAAGGGCGAATTCTTCAGATACCTGAAGGAGCACGACCTGATGCTCTCATTCCCGTACCAGAGCATCACCCCCTTCATAGATATGCTCTATGAAGCGGCGGACGATCCCGACGTGGTCTCCATAAAGATCACTCTTTACCGCCTGGCCTCCAGCAGCAAGCTGGCAGCGGCCCTGGCTTACGCCGCTGACCAGGGAAAGCATGTGGAATGCATGCTGGAACTGAGGGCCCGCTTCGACGAACAGAACAACATCGACTACAGCGAGATGCTGCAGGAAGCTGGATGCACGGTCTTCTACGGTCTGAAGAACTACAAGGTGCACTGCAAGGTGTGCTCCATCGTACGCAAGACCCAGAGCGGAGTGGAATACTTCACCCAGATCGGCACCGGCAACTACAACGAGGTCACCAGCGAACAGTACTGCGACCTGTCCCTCATCACCAGCGATGAATCCGTGGGAAAGGACGCCTGCGCCCTGTTCGACGCCCTGGCCACCGGAGAGATCCCGGATGCGGGCAACACCCTTCTCATCGCTCCCGCCGGATTCAAGAGCAGGATCCTGGAACTGATGGAAGGCCAGAGGCTCCTCGGCAGCGACGGACGCATCTCCATAAAGGTGAACTCCCTGAACGACTACGACATCATGACGAAGCTCATCGAATGCTCCCAGGCAGGAGTCAAGATAGAGCTCTTCATCAGGGGCATCTGCTGCATCCGTCCCGGCATAGAGGGCATGAGCGAGAACATCACCGTAAAGAGCGTCGTGGGCAGATATCTGGAGCACTCCAGGATCTTCATCTTCGGCATGGGAAAGGACGTTGTCGTATACATGGGCAGCGGGGATCTTCTGAACCGCAACACCGAGAGAAGGGTCGAGGTGTTCGTCCCCGTCAGGACCAGGGACACTCTGACCGACATATATACCGTCATGAGGGATTTCCGGGACGATTCCGTCACCGGATGGCTGATGAACTCCGACGGGGACTACACGAAGGACACCCAGGCTGTGGGCGGCGCGAGCCACGATACCCTTTACAGCTACTTCTCTTCAAGGTTCGTGGATCCGGATCCCGAGAACGTCCCGACCTCGTTCATGGACAGGCTTAAGGCACTTTTCAGAAAATAACAAACGGGCCGGCAGTGATCCGGCCCTGTCTTTACGGAGGAAGATATGAAAAGACCCATTATCGGACTGAGCGCCAACACTTCGGATGACGGTCTGAGGATAGATATACGGAAAAACTATCCGGAGAGCATCCTGCTCGCCGGAGGGATTCCGGTGATACTCCCCCACCCCTGCAGCGGAGATGATGCCCGCCTCCTGGCTGAGGAGCTCGACGGCATCCTCTTTACCGGAGGCGGTGACGCAGACCCGGTATTGTACGGTGAGGAAAAGCTCCCTCAGTGCCACGAGCCCGACCATGACCGGGACAGCTTCGAGCTGGAGCTCTTCAGAGCGGCAAGGGAACTGGGCAGACCCATCCTCGGCATCTGCCGGGGCTGCCAGCTGATAAACGTCGCCATGGGGGGCACTCTCGTGCAGGACATCCCTTCACAGCGGCCAGACGCAGTGCCCCATTATCAGAGCCGGGATGGTACCAACACGTTCCACAGCGTGAATATCACCGAAGGCAGCCTGCTTCACGGCATCATCGGAAAGGACCTGATAGAAGTGAACAGCTTCCATCACCAGGCTGTCCGGGACCCGGCTCCGGGCCTTGCGGTCTCGGCCTTTGCCCCCGACGGGATCATCGAAGCAGTCGAAGGCACCGAAGGCAGCTTTCTTCTCGGAGTGCAGTGGCATCCCGAATACATGAGCCGGATAAGGGAAGACATGCTGGGGATCTTCAAGGCGTTTATTAAAGAGGCACAAAAATAGCACGGTCGCCCGTGCTGTTTTTTCTTTGGCTGAGAATTATTAATAGGTCTCGATGGTCTTGATAAGATCCGCGAATACGGGGACATACTTGTCCTGCTCATCCGCGAAGCATGCGAAGGTCACCACATAGTAACCCTGGGGGCCCTGCGCCACCGTGGTGTAGTAATGGAAGTCTCCGTCGGTAAGAGTGCGGTCATACTCGGCGATGTAGTTGCCGTCAGCATTCTGGGTGAAATCGACTCCGTTCGCCTGGGCTACCAGGTCGGAATATCCCTTCAGGTCCAAATTGGAAAGATCGAATCCGGCGTTTGTCAGCAGCTCATTGGATTCGGTGATGACGCTCACCATGAATTCGTCATTGTAGTAGAACAGATCGAATCCGTCCATGGAGTCCTTCTGAAGGCTCTCGGGAAGGGTGATCTTAAGGCCTGTGCCGGTATCGGCGACCTGTGTCTTTTCCTGCTTGGGCGCGGATGATCCGCATGCTGAGGCGGAAGCCACCAGTATGAGCATCACTGCAACGGCAAGGATCTTTGTAATGTTTTTCCTGTTCATATTTTCCTCTCATCATTTATTTGATTGATATATCCATGATTATAGCAGAATCCGCTGCGATTATCCATAGCGGGGATAAAAATTGTTTCTGTTGTTGAACAATTGTTCTAAATGTTTTATAATAAAGACATGGAGAAGCAGCGGACCTACATAGCGATAGATCTGAAATCATTCTATGCCTCGGTGGAATGCGCCGAAAGAGGCCTTGATCCCCTGACCACCAACCTGGTGGTGGCGGACAAGTCCCGCACGGACAAGACCATATGTCTTGCCGTGAGCCCCTCCCTCAAGGGATACGGCGTAGGCGGCCGCCCGAGGCTTTTTGAAGTGGTGGAAAGGGTATCCCAGGTGAATTCCATAAGGCTGAAATCCGCTCCGGGAGGGGTATTCAGCGCTTCGAGCTACGATGACACCAGGATAAGGAAGGATCCTTCCCTGAAGCTGGACTACATAGTGGCCACCCCCAGGATGGCCCGCTACATCCGCTATTCCGCGGACATCTATTCCATCTACATGAAATACATATCCCCCGATGACATGCATGTCTATTCCATCGACGAAGTCTTCATAGACGCCACGGATTATCTCAGTCTCTACGGAATGAGCGCCAGGGAGCTGGCCATGGCCATGATCCATGATGTCCTCTCCCGCACAGGAGTCACCGCCACAGCAGGCATCGGGCCGAACCTGTATCTGTGCAAGATCGCCATGGACATAGTGGCGAAGCATATCCCCGCGGATGAGGACGGGGTCAGGATAGCGGAGCTGGATGAAATGAGCTACCGCCGGCAGCTGTGGGACCACACTCCCCTTACGGATTTCTGGAGGATCGGTCCCGGGTACGAACGCAGGCTCACTTCCCACGGTCTTTACACCATGGGGGACGTGGCCCGCTGTTCCCTGGGGGAGCCTTCCAGCTACTACAACGAGGATCTTCTGTATTCCATTTTCGGCATCAACGCCGAACTGCTGATAGACCACGCATGGGGGATCGAGCCCTGCACCATCAGCGACATCAAGCAGTATACCCCTTCTGCGAAGAGCACGGGTTCCACTCAGGTGCTCTCCAGAGCATACAGTTTCGAGGAAGCGAGGATCATCGTCAGAGAAATGACGGAGGGCGTCGTGATGGAGCTGGTGGAAAAGGGATTCGTCACCAGCCAGTTCGTGCTGGTACTGAACTATGACTCCTCCAACACCGAGACTTCGCGAAAGATCGTGAGCGATTACTACGGCCGCAAGGTCCCCGAGCACGCCCAGGGCAGCGTGAACCTGGGAGGATACACTTCCTCCACCAAGCTGATAACCGACAAAGTCGAAGCCCTTTACAATTCCATATCCGATCCGTCCCTGTCCATAAGGAGGGTCTCCGTGGCTGCCATGGATGTGATCCGGAAGGAGGACATCCCGGTAAATGAAAGCGAGCAGCTGGATTTCTTCACCGACTATGAGGAGCGCGACAGACAGAGACAGGAGCAGAAGGAGAAGGAGGAAAAGGAAGCCAAGCTCCAGGAAGCCATGCTCAGCGTCAGGAAAAAGTTCGGCAAGAATTCCGTCATGAGGGCCGTTAGCCTCGAGGACGCGGCCACCTTCACGGAGCGCAACGGCCAGATAGGAGGTCACAAGGCATGAGCCGCTATGACGATATCATAAACCTTGACAGACCCGTTTCCGCCAAGCACCCTCCCATGGCCAGGATAGACAGGGCAGCCCAGTTCGCCCCCTTCCAGGCCCTCTCGGGTTTCGGCGCCACGATAATCGAGGAGGCAAGACTCACCGACGAGAGGCCGGAACTGGACGAGAATGAAAAGGAACGGCTGGACATGCGTCTGGCCATGCTGACGGAGACTTCCTCCGATCCGGAAGTGACTCTGAGCGTATTCGTACAGGATCCGAAAAAGAGCGGCGGACAGATCGTCCCGAAGACCGTCAGGATAAAAAAGATAGACGAGACCGAAAGGGTCATCATCGCCAGGGACGGGACCAGGATATCCTTGGATGACGTAATGGGGATCGATTCAGAATTCTTCGACCATCTGGCGGGGATTTAAAAGGACAGGCACATATATGGCCTGCCTTTTTCTTTATGATACGATCTTTTCCCAACTTTCCCTGTCGGTGATCCCCTCCGTGGAGAATACCAGGACGGAGGAGTCCCCGTCAAGTCCCAGGAGATCCTTCAGTTTCTCATCGGCGCTTTCCGCCGCCGAAAGAAGCGCCGAGAAACCCGCCGCTCCGCTCTCTCCGGATAATATGACAGGATCGTTCCCTTCGGGATATCTAAGAGCCCTTATCCCCCTTATGTCGTCAGCGTCGGTCAGGGAAATGAAGCAGTCCGCGCTGCCGGTAAGTATGGGGAGGGCTATTAAGCTCGGTTCCCCGCAGGCAAGGCCCGCCATAATGGTGGAAAGATCTCCTTTTGCAGAATGTATCCTTCCGTCGGAAGCGCTTACAGTCCTCAGGTAACAGTCCGCAGCACAGGCCTCCGCTACGACGATAACGGGAGGAGAGGGATAAAAAACGTTCTGCAGATACGCGGCTGCCGCTCCAGCCATGGAGCCCACACCGGCCTGCAGGAAGACATGGGTCGGGGGACGGTCCATGGAAGAGAGGGCTTCGGATACCATGGTGAGATACCCCTGCATGATGTACAGAGCAGCATCCCCGTTTCCTTCCGCTGTCGTGTCCTGTATGAGACGCCAGCCGTTTACCTCTGCCAGGCGGGCAGCTTCCCTGACGGTATCGTCGTAATTAAGTTCAGTCATATACGCTTCGGCGCCTTCCCTCCTTATGGCCCCGAGCCTCTCTTCGCTGCTTCCCGCGGGCATGAGCACCACGGCCTTTTTTCCGAGGCGACCCGCTGCCCAGGCAACGCCCCTGCCGTGGTTGCCGTCGGTGGCGGTGACGAAGGTATCGGCGTCCCCCAGCATCTCCATGGCATACAGGCTCCCCAGAGCCTTGAAGGCTCCGAGACCGAAGCGGTATGATTCGTCCTTCACATACAGGGCGCCGATCCCGAGACGATCTGCCATGCATGGAAGAGGGACCAGGGGTGTCGGAGAGTAGCCTTCTATACCCTCGTGGAATCTTAGCACTTTTTCAGCGGTGTCCGGTGTAAAACCCGGATAGATACGGGGCGTTTTACCGGGATTAAGAACATATTTCATTAGTTAAAACCAAAGCCCCCACGAAAGTGAGGGCGTTTCCTTTTAATCTATGTGCAGCACCTTTGCTTCGGAGAGCTCCCCGATACGGGAAAGGATCTTTTCAGCAGCCTCATCGGGAGACGCGAGGATCTGCTCCCCGCTGTTCATATCCTTCAGTGAAAGCTTGCCCTGAGCGATCTCATCCTCCCCCAGTATTGCCACGAAGGGCACACCGAGGCGGTCGGCATAGGTCATCTTCTGCTTGAACTTCTTATCCTCCAGATAAACCTGGGTGCGGATACCGCGGCTCCTGAGGTCCACGGAAAGCCTGACGGCGCCCTCCACATCGTCGGTCATCGGTATTATGAGCACGTCGGCGGGCGACGAGAAGCTGCGGTCGATGAAATCGTTGGCGTCAAGAACATAGAACAGTCTGGTGAGGCCTATGGACATTCCCACTCCGGGAAGCTTCCTTGAAGTGTAATACTCCGCCAGATTGTCGTAGCGGCCTCCGGAACAGACGCTCCCGATCTCCGGGTGAGAGTTTATGATGGTCTCGTAAACGGTCCCGGTGTAGTAGTCAAGGCCCCTCGCGATGGTAAGGTCGATCCTCATGTTCTCGGAAGGAACACCCAGAAGCGCAGCGTACTTAAGAAGAGTGGAAAGCTCTCCTGTCCCCTCATCCAGGGTAGCGCTCTTTCCCGAAAGGCTCCCGAGCTTTTCAAGGATCTCATCGTTGGTGAGCTTAAGGCCCAGGAAATCCAGAAGTTCCCCCGCCCTGGCTTCGTCCATGCCGATGCCGGAAAGTTCCTCTATGACCTTCTCCCTGCCGATCTTGTCCAGTTTGTCGATTATCCTCATCACATCCGTGGCGCGGTCTCTGACACCGTAAACCTCGAAGATCCCGTTGAGGACCTTGCGGTTGTTCATGCGGATGGTGAAGCCTTCTATGCCGAGCTTTCTGAAAATATCACAGATTATGGAGGGTATCTCTGCGTCATTTATTATTCCCAGTGTCCCGTCACCGATGACATCTATGTCCGCCTGATAGAATTCCCTGTAGCGTCCCTTCTGGGCCCTTTCACCTCTGTATACCTTTCCTATCTGGTAACGGCGGAAGGGAAAAGCCAGCTCGTTCTGATGCATGGCCACATATTTCGCCAGAGGCACCGTAAGATCGAAACGCATCGTCAGATCCGTATCTCCCTTGCTGAAGCGGTAGATCTGCTTTTCCGTCTCTCCCCCGGCCTTGGCCAGAAGGATATCGCTGTGCTCCAGGATAGGTGTGTCTAGGGCGAAGAAACCGTAGGAACGGTAAGTCTCTTCAAGTATTCCCTTTATCTTCTCAAACAGCTGCTGCTCGGGGGGCATCAGCTCCATAAAGCCGGGAAGGGTCCTGGGCTGAACTGTGTCTGCCATATTGATCTCCTGAAAGAATGTGATTTGTCTAATTATACAATAACAAAACGCGAAAGTCCATCACGGCATAAAGTTTAAAGGGCAAATTTAACGGGATACATGTTGTCAAAAGGACTGTAATGTATTAAAATAAAAAAATAAGGACGTTAGTTTTCACAGAGCAGAGGCATGACTGCTCTGTAGATTTTTACGGGAAGTATACGATATGAGCCGTTCCGAAAAGAAAAAGAGTATGGTGCTCTACCTGGACAGCGTAAAAAACAACGATGAATATGACATGAGCGACCTGCGCCCGGCGAAGCACAAACCCGAGGACGTTGACACGAAGGGCGTTCTCTCCGACATCTTCAGGATAGCCTGGCCCGCCTTCGTGGAGCTGACCCTGGTGCAGCTGGTCTCCATGGTGGACATGATGATGGTCGGTTCCCTTGGTTCCTATGCCATCAGCGCCGTGGGTCTGACCACCCAGCCCAAGATGCTCATAATGAACATCTTCATGGCCATGAACGTGGGAGGAATGGCCCTGATCGCCAGAGCCAGGGGCATGCAGGATCAGGAAAGAGCGAAGGCCATCATGAGGCAGGCCATAATGATGTGCGCGATCCTGTCCCTCATCGCCTGCATACCCGCCTTCATATGGTGCAGGGAATTCCTCACCTTTATAAGCATCTCAAAGAAGAGCGCCATCGACGCCCATACCCTGACCGAAGCCATCAACTATTTCAGGATACAGATCGTCGGCATCCCCGTCGTAGCCATCACCAGCGCCATCACATCGAGTCTAAGGGGCATCGGACAGACCCGCATCTCCATGATCTACAACATGACGGCCAACGTGGTTAACGTGTTCTTCAACTACTGCCTGATCCTGGGCAACTTCGGCTTCCCCGCCATGGGAGTCACCGGAGCGAGCCTCGCCACGGTGATCGGACAGACCACCGGTTTCGTATTCGCGATGATAGTCATCACCAGAAAGAACCAGTACCTGCGCTTCCGTCTCCGTGACGGCATGAAGCCGGATCCGGAGATACTGAAAAACATCGCCAAGATCGGCATACCCACAGTCATAGAGCAGCTGGCCATGAGGCTCGGAAACATCCTCTACAACCGCACCATATCGACTCTGGGCACCGACGCCTACGCCACCCACCAGATATGCTTCAACCTGAATTCCATGACCTTCATGATAGGACAGGCCATAGCGACGCCTTCCACCTCCATGGTCGGTCAGAGCATCGGAAAGAAGAGACTGGACGTGGCGGATTATTACGGAAAGATAGCGAAACGCTTCGGTATATGCATAGCCTTCTCAGTTGCGTGTTTCTTCTTCTTCAAGGGCAGCCTGCTCGCTTCCCTGTATTCCGATGATCCCAACATCATCGCCAGCTGCACGGGGATCCTGAAGCTGATAGCGCCGCTGATCCTGCTAATTACGATGCAGCAGATCGACGGTGGTCTCCTCAGAGGAGCCGGAGACACCCGCTACACCGCCATGGTGATACTCTTCACCACCACATTCCTCAGAGCCTTCTTCGCATGGTTCTTCGTGACGAGGATGGGCTTCGGCCTCCAGGGAGCATGGTACGGCTTCATAATCGACCAGACCGTCAGGAGCCTGCTCATCAACCTGCGCTACCGTTCGGGAAAGTGGAAAAAGACCGCCATAGGCATAAAGATGAGCTAGTTACAACAGATCATACAAGCCCCGGGGCAGTGATGCCGCCGGGGCTTTTTTCAATGGCATGGACATTTTCTCATCGTGAGTTTCCATATCTTTTCACTTATGCTCAGAGCGTTGGCACGGTAAGAGAAGGGATGAGCGTTCCGGCAACCAAAAAAAGACCCATGAAGGCTCTTTTTAAGATGCGGTCCGGAAGGACCGGACCGCATATGATCTTTGATTATTCGATAACTGTTGCAACAACGCCGGATCCGACTGTTCTTCCGCCTTCTCTGATAGCGAAACGAAGCTGCTGCTCCAGTGCG
>CADBPP010000110.1 GCA_902796565.1 uncultured Eubacteriales bacterium
ATCCTCCTTCCGCCGCTTCCCTCAATTGTACTTCTGTTTGCAATAGCTAACAGTTTTGAATCTTTACGGCTGTTTTATTGTATTTTGTGCCCTGTGTTAATAATTTTAACTTGAGGTTATAAATAAAAAATGTTATGCTATAGTCAAATGGTCCGCGGCGCCGCATGGGGCGGTGCCACTCACGATCAGTATACCACTATCAGGAGGATTATTTATGCTTCAAAGAAAAGAACGCCGCTGGCTTTACCTCACACTTGAGGATGTTAAGGAGATCGGCAGCCAGATGAACACGGAGACCGTCTGGCATGAGGCACTTGTGGACCCGATGATGGTCACATCCACGAGGCTCTCAGGCACCAAGATGGATTTCGACTTCGAAGACGGCTGCAGCTTTTCCTATGAGTTCATGGACGAGAGACATCTCAAATGGCAGACAAATGACGGGAGAAAGGGAGAGGAGATCTACAACTGCGCTCCCGCGCCGGGATACGATGACATCATCTTCGTGCATCATTATCAGTCCCTGGAGATCCCCGGCTGTGTGGATCTGGTGATCGATTTCGAGAGGGGCTACGCCTTCATGATCGACGCTTCCCTGGGCCATCCCGAAAATCCCAGAGAAGTATGGCGTCATCTGCGTTTCGGAAAGATCCGCGGAGCCGAGACCAAGGGAGAGGCTCCCTGCTTCACCGACGATCTGACCGGGAAAGCCATCCGCTGGAGACATCCCGGCACCAACAGCGAAGGGATCAAGTATATTTTCTCAT
Source organism: uncultured Eubacteriales bacterium (assembly GCA_902796565.1). GTDB lineage: Bacteria > Bacillota > Clostridia > Eubacteriales > Anaerofustaceae > RUG14186. The sequence continues at coordinate 768 of CADBPP010000110.1, forward strand.
CCTGCAATTACTATACATACGCCATGAAATACAAGGACGCGGGCACATGCTGGATGGCCACGAACCCCGCGGACTACATCAAGTTCCGTGATGACCTCTACATCTGCAGCGTCATCGAGGAGAGACAGACCGGCGTACAGCTGGTAATGATGATGAACCTCACCATGCTCACGGATATCCAGACCGAGTTCGGTCTCGGCGGACCCAACGAGAAGTGCAGCTATCTTGAGACCTTCATGCGTTCCGGAAGGGAAGGCATCTGGGACAAGATGGAAACGGATCTGTTTAATTATTAATCAATATTCATCATAGGGAGGAAACATATGGGAGCTAAAACCTATATCGAACCGTCGACCGCCATACCCGTCTATGACGAGTGTGACATACTTGTGGTAGGAGGCGGAAGCGCCGGCCATACGGCCGCCATCGCCGCAGCCAGAGCAGGAAACAAGAACGTCATCCTCATGGAGCGTTACGGCTACTGCGGAGGAGATGTAACAGGAGGATACGTCCTTCTGATCCCCAGCCTTTCATTCCACAAGAAGACTTACGTAAGGGGAATCCAGGAGGAATGGCTGACCCGTCTGAGAAAGTACCCCGGAGCTGTCCTGGGACCGGATGATTCCATCACCGGAAGCACCGACCCAGAGGATCTGAAGAAATGGGCGGTATCCGGTTCCGTTACGAGGAGCGAGCCCAGAAGGATCGAGCACAGCTTCATGGTGGAGCCGAACCAGCTGAAGATCGAGCTGGACAAGATGCTCGACGAAGAGAGCAACTCCATCAGAGTGATGTATCACAGCTGGGGCACCAAGCCCATCATGGAGAACGGCGTGTGCAAGGGAGTCATCTTTGAGTCCAAGGAAGGCAGAAAGGCCATCCTGGCAAAGGTCGTCATCGACGCTTCCGGAGACGCCGACATCGTGAGACAGTCGGGAGCGCCCACTTCCAGCGCCATCGACGACGACTGCCGCTGCTCATCCACCGCTCTGGTATACCGTATCGGCGGATACAGCCAGAAGGAATTCTCCGCCTGGAGAGCCCAGAACCCCGAGAAGGCAAAGGAACTCATGGACGGCATCGCGAAGATCCACGGCTTCAGAGCCGGAATGATCGCAGGCCCCACCGACGATATCGGCTGGATGAACAACTGGCAGCCCAAGAGCGACTGCTCCAAGATCGTCGACCTTACCAAGACCGAGATGAGGACCCGTCTCAAGATCAGGGAAGTCATCGACTACATGAGGACCGTCTGCCCCGTCATGGAGGACGCTTACCTCTACGACATCGCGCCGCAGCTGGGTACCCGCGGAAGCCACCGCATCGTCGGCGAGCATATCATCGGACAGAACGACTGGGCATTCCCGAAAGAGTATGAGGACACCATCGCATGGCACTGCACCTGCGATACCCTCAACGACAACGCGCCTATCGAGATCCCCTACAGAGCGATACTGCCCCAGAAGGTGGAGAACATCCTGGCACCAGGACGCCACATCTCCGCGGACAGCATAGCCATCGACAACGTCAACCTGATCCCCCAGTGCGTAGGCACCGGACAGGCAGCCGGCGTCGCCGCAGCGGTTATGGTCGCTGACGGCACAACGTCCCACACCGTTGATGTCAGGAAGATCCAGGATATCCTGGCGGGCGAGATGGACGTTCCTCTTCCGAGGAATCCCCACACCGATCCCAGCTACATGGAGAACCTGGTGGAGCATGAGTACGGGCTCTACACCGAGGCCGCAAAGAGAGCGAGAGAGCTCAACGACGCCACCAAGGCATACCGTCACTGGACCATGTCCGCGGGCGGAGGAGACGCCAGCAAGTAGGCATCAGGTGCCGGAGAGAGTCTCTCTCCGGCTTCCTTAACAAATAAACACGATAATTTTAAACAAGGAGAACAAGATGATCAGAAAAGCTAAAGTTGAAGGCGGAGTGGTAGTAGGTATCCCCGCCGCAGATCCCAGAATCACAGCGTTCAAGGGCATCCCCTTCGCGGCTCCCCCCGTCGGAGAGAACCGCTGGAGAGCGCCCCAGCCCGTCATCCCCTGGGAGGGAGAGAGAAAGTGCTGGACCTTCGCGCCCATTTCGATGCAGCATATCCCCGGACTTGACCTTAACAACATCTATTCCAGAGAATGGAACGTGGATCCCGAGATCCCCATGGATGAGGACTGTCTGTACCTGAATGTATGGACCCCCGCTAAGTCCACCGACGAGAAGCTTCCCGTATTCGTATGGTTCTTCGGCGGCGGCCTCAGGGAAGGCAACCCCGCAGAGATGGAATTCGACGGCGAAAGGATCGCCAGAAGAGGCATCGTGGTCGTCACCGTCAACTACCGTCTGAACGTATTCGGATTCCTTTCACATCCGCAGCTCGAGGCTGAGCAGCCCGATGCTCCGGCGAACTTCGGACATCTGGATCAGAGAGCCGGCATCATCTGGGCCAAGAACAACATCGAAGCCTTCGGAGGAGATCCCAACAATATCACCATCGGCGGACAGTCAGCGGGCGGCGGAAGCACCTGCGCGCAGATGGGTTCCCTCATCAACGAAGGACTGTTCCAGAAGGCCATCATCATGAGCGGCACCATGACCGGCGTTTACGGCAGCAGGGCCGGCATTACCTATGAAGAGGCCCAGAAGCAGGGCGAGGATTTCTTCAAATATCTCGGAGTATCCACCCTTGAGGAAGCAAGAAAGATCGACGCGGTGACCCTCCGCGACAAGTGCGAGGCCTACAACGGAAGATTCTCCACCGTGGTGGACAACAAGTTCATCGACGGACACTTCGTGGAGAAGATGGTCAAGGGCGATCACATGAAGATGCCCATTATCATCGGCAACACCTCCACGGAGTTCAGGACCCCTCTCGCGGGAGACAACATGGAGGAATTCAGAGAGAACGCGAAGAAGGCCCTCGGTCCCCAGGCTGACGAGTTCCTTAAGGCATGCGGAGACGATTTCGAGGAAGCCAAGAAGAAGAGCGCGGTATGCGGCTTCGAGATGACCTTCAGAGCCATGAAGGAAAAGGACAAGGAGCAGGGCATCGACTATCCCACATACTACTATGTGTTCAATCCCGAGATCCCCGGCTGGGACAATCCCGGAACCTTCCATTCATCCGATCTGTGGTTCTTCTTCGAGAACCTGGCCAAGTGCTGGAGACCCTTCAAGGGCAACCACTATGACCTATCCAGACAGATGTGCAACTACTGGTGCAACTTCATGAAGACCGGCGATCCCAACGGAGTCGACAACGACGGAACTCCCATGGAGACATGGAAGAAGTATTCCATCGAAGAGCCCAACGCCATGTGGTTCAACAATGACGGTCCGAAACTCGAGGTCACCGAGCCCAGCGATGTGCTCAAGCCCCTCGTGGAGAATTACAAGTCAAAGCTCTGAGGAGTGAAAAATGCTCAGAGAAGTTAAGACCGAAAACGGCTGGGTAAGAGGAATCCCCGCGGCTGATCCCCGGATCACCGCATTCAAGGGGATCCCCTTCGCGGCCCCTCCCGTGGGCGAGCTCAGATGGAAGGGCCCGCAGCCCGCTGAGGACTGGGTCGGCGTGAGGGAATGCTACACCTTCGGCCCCATAGCCATGCAGAAGATGCCGGGACTGGACCCCGACAACCTCTACTCCAGGGAATGGAACGTGGACACGAACCTGGACATGTCCGAGGACTGCCTGCAGCTCAACATCTGGACGCCCGCCAAAAGCGCCGATGAGAAGCTGCCCGTAATGGTATGGTTCTACGGCGGAGGACTTCAGGAAGGCCATCCTTCCGAGATGGAGTTCGACGGCGAAAGGATCGCCAGAAGGGGCGTGATACTGGTATCGGTGAACTACAGGGTGAACATCTTCGGATTCTTTGCCCATCCCGAGATCACAGCCACCGCCGAGGACAAATGCTACACGAACTTCGGAAGCTATGACCAGCGCTACGGACTGATGTGGGTGAAAAGAAACATCGCCGCCTTCGGAGGCGATCCCGACAACATCACCATCTTCGGACAGTCAGCGGGAGGCAGGAGCGTGCTGTTCCAGCTGTGCAGCCCCCTCAATGACACCGATCACATCAAGAAGGCCATCTCCATGAGCGGAGGAGGCATCAACTACATGTCCATGATGGCGTATCTGCCCCTCGAAAAGGCTGAGGAGAACGGCGTGAAATTCTTTGAGTTCCTGGGCGTAAAGAGCCTCGAGGAAGCCAAGGCCATCGATTCCTTCACGATCCGCGACAAGATGCTGGAATTCGCTGAGAAGACCGGCATACGCTGGGGCTTCAACGTGGACGGAGTCTTCGCTCCCGAGGATCCCGCCGACATGCTGGCGGAGGGAAAGAGGCTGAACGTGCCCCTTATGGCCGGCCATACCACCGGAGACATGGGCGACGCCTTCGGCAGAAAACCCACAAAGGAATCCATACGCGACCAGATCATAGCCCTGGTGGGAGAGAAGGACGCGAAGGAAGTACTGGATCTCGCGGGATACGAGACCGCGAGCCTTGATGAGCTCAAGGACGCCCTGAAGGTCAACGGACAGCGCTTCGGCGTGGAGCTGCTCCATATGAAGGGAGCCGATGACGGTATGACGGAGTACTTCTACTGTTTCGGCCCCGAGATGCCCGGATGGGACGATCCCGGAGCATTCCATTCGTCTGATCTGTGGTTCGTCTTTGAGACCCTGGCCAAGTGCTGGAGGCCCTTCAAGGGCAAGCATTACGATCTGGCCAGACAGATGTGCAACTACTGGACGAATTTCGCCAAGACCGGCGATCCCAACGGGACCGACAACGACGGCGCGCCTCTTCCCGAGTGGAAGAAGTTCACCAACGAAGAGCCCCTGTCCATGTGCTTCGACGATGTCTGCCACATGCAGACAGAGCCCGACAGGCCCGCCGTGAAGCTCCTCCTCGAGAAGCTGGCAGGCTGCAAGTGGAGAAACAGATAATAAAAAAACAGATCAGTCCTTTGCGGCTGATCTGTTCTGTTTTCAGATACCGAAAGTCTCAGTATGTGGCGATGATCTCCTCCGCGATCTCCTTTTTGGTGACGCAGCGGTCCATCGCCTGTTTTTCTATGTAGCGGTGGGCCTGGGGCTCGTCCATTTTCAGTTCGGAGATCAGTATCCACTTGGCTCTGTTCACCAGGCGGATCTCCTCCATCTTCTCCTCGAAGGAAAGGGTCTTCTGTTCAGTCTTTCTGAGGCGTTCCCGGGCGCTTTCCATCCAGTCCAGAGCAAGGCTCATCAGGGAACGGGACACGGGCCTGGCCATGGTGAACACTCCGTGGGCGACCACCTCATCCCTGATGTCGTCCAGGAGCTCCTCCTTCACCAGCATCAGCACCACCGTGCCGCTGGAGGCAGCGGCGGTCTCCGCGAAGGATATCCCCGCGTCATCCGGCAGGGGAGAATTGATGATGATGCAGTCGAAGCTGCGTTCGCTGAAAGCTCTCCTGGCGGCGCTGACGGATGTGACGGTCTTCACCGGCTGATAACGGGTAGCCGGAAGGATCGACATAATGGATGTATTCAGTTTTTCTGCAGCTGAAACGATGAGAACGCTGTATACATGCTCCATCAGGCTCAT
>CADBPP010000111.1 GCA_902796565.1 uncultured Eubacteriales bacterium
AGCCACGCCCCGTTGAAGCCGTCTTTTTCCTGCAGCGCCCGGGCAAGGTTTTCCATTGTTGTATTCTTATCCATTTTGTTTCTCTCCATATACTTCGATCTATCTATTTCTTTGTCATCAATACTACTGTCTCCACATGCTCCGTATGGGGGAACATGTCCACGGGGCAGACCTTTTTAACCCTGTAGCCGGCCTCAAGGAACGCAGGGAGGTCGTTTATCAGGGACTGGGCCTTGCAGCTCACGTATATGAAGCACTCGGGAGCGAAGGCTATGATCTTCGGAGCCGCCTTCGGGTTGATCCCTGCCCTCGGAGGATCGAGGATGATGATATCCGCCTTGCCGCTGAGCTCGTCCACTTTGCTGAGGACATCTCCCGCTATGAACGTGCAGTTGTCTATACCGTTCAGGGCCGCGTTTATACGGGCGGCTTCCACCGCTTCCTCCACCAGCTCGATCCCGTACACGGCCCTGGCTCCCCGGGACACTATCTGGGCGATGGTGCCGGTACCGCAGTACAGGTCGAAGATGGTCCGTTCACTGCAGTCGCCGCAGTACTCCCTGACCTTTTCATACAGCTTTTCCGCTCCCCTGCTGTTGGTCTGAAAGAACGAAAAGGGCGAGAGCCTGAAGTCCAGTCCGCAGATCCTTTCCGTGAGATAGTCCTCTCCGTACCACAGCTCGGTCTTCTGGGATATCACGGCATCGGCGAAGGCGTCATTGCAGGTATGAAGGATCCCCGTTATCGTGCCCTCCAGCTCAAGGGACAGAAGCATCGATACGAAGCCTTCCCTGTCGATGTCCTCCCTGCTGGTGGTGACCAGGTTCACCATGATGGCGTTGTCATTAACCGAGTGTCTCAGAACCAGGTGCCTGAGGACTCCTGTGCGGTCCATCTGACGGTAGAAGGGGGTCCCATGTTTACGGAAGTATTCCTCCACAGCTGCATTTATCACATTGAAATCCGCAGGGCTGATGGAACAGTTCCTGACCGACACTATGCTGTAATGCCTTCCCTTCTCATGCATGCCCAGGGTAAGGGGGCCGCCCTTCACCTCGTCCCCGAAGGAGAATTCCATCTTGTTGCGGTAGCCCTGTGTCACGGGGGAAGCCACTATGGGCTCGAACTCGTCATAAGGGATGGCAGCCTTGTCGAACAGGCCCCTGACGTAGGCCTCCTTCAGCTCCAGCTGCTTTTCATATGTGATGCCTCCGGCGGAGCAGCCCCCGCAGCGGCCGAAATCTTCGCAGATGCCCTCCGTCTCATAGGGTGCCTTTTCCAGCACTTCCAGAAGTATCGCGTCTATCCTGGAATCCTTCTGCTTTTTCACGGCCACCCTGGCCTTCTCTCCCGCCCAGCCGCCGCTGATGATCAGCCTTTTGCCGTCATAATGGGCAAGGCTCCTGGACATGGATACGTTCTCTTCTATGTCAACTGTGAATTCGTCGTGCTTTTTCAATTCGTATCTCCGCTTGTATAATAATAAAATTATATCTGAGACAAGATACTTTTGCAATCGGGAGCGAAGAATTGTACAATAGAGCCATGAAGAAGCTCTCAAAAAGAATCCTTACGATCATGATGATATTTATACTGGCCGCTTCCTCCGGCTGCGCTGCGTCCCGGCCGGTGAACGACTCGGACACGGGCATGGTGGAGGTGTCCCCTCCCCGCTACACCTATGCCGACGGGACTTACCGAGCCTACGGCACCCATTACAGCGCAGACGGGTTCGTTCCTGTGATGACCATCAGAGTCCAGAACGGCATCGTGTCATCGGTGAAATATGACCTCTACGACATATATGACGATCCCCTTTCGGAATACACCGACGAGGAGAGCCTGCCCGAAGCGGAGGAGCTGAAGCTTTCGGTGAAGAACCTCTCCGCCCAGCTGATGCAGTCCCAGAGCGCGGGGGGCCTGCACTATTCCTCGAAGTATACCGACGCCTTCATCCTTCTGGCCAAGAAGTGCCTGGAGATGGCCTCCTCCGGGGAAGAGAGCTCCTCCGGTGTAGCCATGGAACAGCGCTATACCGCCGCCGATCTCGATGAGGACACCGGCATAACATCCCACCTGGAAGTCACCTTCCTGGGGGATCTGGTGCGCTCCATCAGCTTCTGGCAGACCGGGGAGGACGGTCTGAGGCTGTCCGACTACTTCGACAGCTCCTCCCATCCCGATGACTTCTCCGTCACCTACCAGCAGCTCATAAGCTACCTCAACCGCACATACGAAGATATGGACGAAATAAAAAAGGACAATCCCTACGACTGTCCTCTTGTCGAATTCGATATCTACAATTCCCTGGCCTCCCGCGTAAAGAAGATGCATAAAAGCTACGAGGATTAGCACCCAGCGTTTTCCAGACGGTAGGTCAGATCGATCCATTCCTCTTCCATGGCGTCCTTCTCCCTGAGAAGGGCGTTGTACTTTTTTAGGGTG
>CADBPP010000112.1 GCA_902796565.1 uncultured Eubacteriales bacterium
GATGTTCTCGATGGCTCCGACATCCAGGCCTCTTGTGGGCTGTACCGCCAGCAGCAGGTCGGGAGCGTAGTCTATTTCCCTGGCAATGATGGCCTTCTGCTGGTTGCCGCCGGACATGCTCCTGGCAATGGTGGCGGGCCCCTGGCCGCTTCTTATGTCATAACGTTCGATCAGATCCTCGGCGTACTTCTCCACTTCGTCGAAGCGGATGAAGCCGCTGCGCTGGAAGCGGTCTCTGAGGTACTTTTTAAGTACGAGGTTCTCCTCCAGGGAGTAATCCAGCACCAGGCCGTATTCGTGCCTGTCCTCGGGGATGTGGGCGAAGCCCATGTCGTTGATCTTTCTCACGCTGGTCTTCGTGATGTCGTTGCCCTTTAAGACCACCTTGCCGGATTCGATGGGCATCAGCCCCGCCAGGGCGTATGCCAGCTCGCTCTGGCCGTTGCCGTCGATACCTGCGATGCATACGATCTCACCGGCTCTGACGTCGAAGGACACGTTGTCCACCGCCTTTTTCTGATGGCTTCCTGCTACGGTCATGTTCTCCACATGCAGGATCGTGTCCCCGGGCTTTGAAGGCGTCTTCTGGACCGAGAGCTGGACCTTTCTTCCCACCATCATCTCCGAGAGCTCTTCCTTGGTGACGTCCGCCACGTTCACTGTGCCGATGTAGCGCCCCTTCCTGAGGACGGTGCAGCGGTCCGCCACGGCCTTGATCTCGTTGAGTTTGTGGGTGATGAATAGGATCGACTTGCCTTCGGAGGCCAGTTCCTTCATTATCTTCATGAGTTCCTCGATCTCCTGGGGGGTGAGCACCGCGGTGGGCTCATCGAAGATGAGTATCTCATTGTCACGATAGAGCATCTTCAATATCTCAACACGCTGCTGCATGCCCACGGTGATGTTCTCTATGAGCTCCTCCGTGTCGACCCTGAGTCCGTAGCGGTCCGAAAGGGCCTGCACCTTTTTGCGGGCCTCCTCCGTACGCAGCACACCGTAGGATGTGGTCTCCGCACCCAGTATGATGTTCTGCAGCACCGTAAAGTTGTGTACGAGTTTAAAATGCTGATGGACCATTCCGATCCCCAGGGCGTTGGCGTCGTTGGGGTCCTTGATGGTCACCTTCTGTCCGTTTTTCCTGATCTCTCCCTTTTCCGGGGTATACAGGCCGAAAAGCACGCTCATAAGCGTGGATTTGCCCGCTCCGTTCTCTCCGAGCAGGGCGTGTATCTCTCCCTTTTTCAACTGCAAGGTTATGTTGTCGTTTGCAATGATACCGGGAAATACCTTTGTGATGTTCAACATCTCTATGATGTAATCGCTCATATGTAAAACCCTTGAATAGAATAAAACGTTTCTACAAATAAGGGCTAAGCTAAAAGCTTAGCCCTTTGAAATTCAGTTTTTCAGATTATTCCTGATAGTCAACGGTAACGATAGTGGTAGCGGGAGCAACGTCGGTCGCGTTGGAGATGGGCATCTCGCCGCTCTTGACCATATCGAACAGTACCTGATACTCTTCTACTGTGAAGGTGTTGAATCTCCAGGAATCGGCTGCGGTGGGCAGTCCTACGCAGTCCTCAGCGGCACCGAGGATAGCGGTGGTCCCTGCATAATCTGCGGGCCATTCCATGTTGTTGCCATACAGAGCCTCGAGAGAGAGCTGTACGGAGGTGGCCAGTTCCTTCATTGCGGAAGTAACGATAAGTGCGGACTCTCCGGCCTGGTCGACGTCAACGCCGATGACCTTTGCGTTTGCAGCTTCCTCAGCGGCAGCTACGACTGAGAGGTAGATTCCTCCGCCGCAGGAGAAGACGATCTCTGTTCCGTCGGTGTACCAGCCGGAAGCCTTGACCTTGATCTCATCTGTGGGAGCGAATCCTCCTGCATACCAGTACTTGATGGACACATCGCCCTTAGCGAGTCCGAGTACCTGTGCAGCGGCGTCAGCGCCCTGAACGAAACCGTAACCGTAACGGATAACAGCGGGGACCGCCATACCGCCGGTGAAGCCGAGCTTTCTGTATCCGTCCATAACTGCAGCATAGCCTGCGAAGAAGCCGGCCTGCTCTTCCTTGTAGAGGATGTTGTGAGTGTTGGCTGCGGTGTTGTAGACTGAATAGTCAGCAGTGTGGGGCTCGCCGTCCAGAAGCAGGAACTTTACATCGGGATAGATGTCCTGAACTTCATAAACTGCTTCTTCAAACAGATAGCCGGGGCATACGACTACCTTTGCGCCCTTCTCGATAGCGGTACCGATGGTCTCGATACGTGCTGCTGTCGAGTCTTCACTGGGACGATAGTAGTTGTAGCTCTTCTTGTTTGCTTCTGCGAACGCCTTGACTCCGTTCCATGCACCCTCGTTGAAGGACTTGTCGTCGATGTTTCCTACGTCGGTGACCAGTGCGATCTCATAGGTGCCGTCATCCTTCTTTCCGCCGCCGGATCCGCAGGCTGCGAAGGAGACAACGAGAAGTACTGCAAGCATCAGTGCAAAAATTTTCTTCATTCTGATTTTCTCCTCTGATAATTTTGTCGTGGCTTGATCAGCCATCAACTAAGATTATAGCATTTACCTCATCTGTTGTCCACATTTTTA
>CADBPP010000113.1 GCA_902796565.1 uncultured Eubacteriales bacterium
CAGGAGGAGATGAATTCCAGAAGCTTCAGGGAGCTTTCGTCCAGCAGTTCCTTCCTCAGGGAGATCACGGTCTCCTTGCCGAAGGTCATATCCCTCGAATGCATGAGGCCGTCCAGAAAGTCCGAAAGATCCTTGATGATATAGGACTTGGTGTTTTCCGCCGCTACCCTGAACTGGGCGCTTATCCCCGATTCGTCCAGCATCAGACGGGGGGAGAGGGTGATGGCCGGGCCCCGCACCCCGTTTTCATCGCAGTCTGTGTCAAGAGACAGGAACGAATCCATCATTTTTGCTCCGGAGTAGTCCGTCTCATCCCCGGGATTGGTCCTTACGATCTCCTCGAGGGTGTGTATCAGCAGTGCCAGGGTGTGGGGACACTCATCCAGGGTGTAGCTGTACCAGGCTCTTGATAAACATTCCCCGCAGCGGCATACATGCTGCACTATATGGTCCCTGGCCAGCTGCAGGGTGGCTGTGCCCGACGGGAAGCGGGCGGAGGAACGGATGTTCAATGTCATGTCATAATCGGAAAAGAAGGTCCTTATCCCCGAAAATTCCGACGACGGGTCATCCAAAAGTCTCAGAGCCTCCCTGAGCATCGCGGGGGTATACCTGAAATGAGAGAAGATCTCCCTGACGTCGAAATATCTGAGCGGCCCGCCGCTGGCCGGCTCCTCAAGAAAGGAGAGTCTTTCAGTCTCCTTCGAAAGGGAGTCCCCGATGGCCCATAAGGCCGCCGCGATATGCCGGCAGGCCCTCTGGCTGGTGTATTCGCCGCAGTTGCACTGAGCCCGGAAACGGGTGAGGATGCTTCCGGATATCGGGAAGATGTACGCGTTGTATATGGCACCGTCGCTTACCATCGCATGGTAGGAGCCGTCGTCCTTTTCGGTGATGACGACGTTGTCCTTTAAGAATATCTCTTTGCCCTTTTCGAGGTCCTCGGCACTGAACGCCTTTTCCCAGCCCATTGAAAGCTCCTTTGAATGAATTATCTCAGCCCTCCATTATATCATTTCAGGAGGGCTGTGGTCCATAAAAACGGGTCCGATTTTTTCTGTACCAGTCAAGAAAAGCAGACACAAAAATGATTATTTTGATATTTGTTTTTCGATAGCAGACATGCTAAGTATTTTTACGGTATTTCTGTTTTCAAAAGCAGACATACGACACATTTTTCAGCGGATCTCGTTTTCATAGTCCCTTGTGTGTACTCTTTCACTATAACATAGTCTTCGCTATGTCATTTCCAGGATTGGCCTGACATATTTTCCGTAGTCCGGTATGTTAAAACATCTCTTGGAAGTTGTTGCTCCCGTTGTCTTTTTGTCCCTTCGGTTTTGAGCTTTTCGCATATTGTGCTAAGATATGCTTATTGAAAGAAGGAGACTTAACTGACTTATGCTTAGGACCGCGATAGCTCTGGTGATTGGTTTTATCCTTGATATGTTTTTCGGGGATCCCTCGAATATACCCCACCCAATAGTTCTTATAGGAAAGCTCATCTCTTCCGTGAAGGATACGGTAAAAAATATGATGCCCGCGACTCCCGCGGGGGAGAGGACCGCCGGAGGGATCATGTGGGTGATCGTATGCATGGTGTCATACCTTATCCCTCTGTGGATCCTTAAGGCCCTGGGAAGCGTGAGCTGGCTTCTGGCCCTTGCCGCAGAGAGCGTCATGTGCTGGCTGATACTGGCGGCCAAGTCCCTCAAATCGGAGAGCATGAAGGTGCACGACGCCATGGAAGCGGGGGACATCGAAGGCGCAAGGCATGCCGTTTCCATGATCGTCGGGAGGGACACGGAGCATCTGGACGGTCCCGGCATCATAAGGGCGGCGGTGGAGACTGTGGCGGAGAACACCTCCGACGGCATCATAGCCCCGATGTTCTACATCGCCCTGGGGGGAGCCCCCCTCGGATTCCTCTACAAGGCTGTGAACACCATGGATTCCATGGTGGGCTATACCGACATGCCCTATACCCACATAGGATACTTTCCCGCGAAGCTGGATGATATCTTCAACTTCATCCCCGCGAGGCTCTCGGCCCTGCTGATGCTGGCGGCGGGAAAGATACTCAGGCTCGACGTGAAGAACGGCTGGAAGATCTTCGTCCGGGACCGCTACAACCATGCGAGCCCCAACTCCGCCCAGACCGAGTCCGTGTGCGCGGGGCTTCTGGGACTGAGGCTCGCCGGGGACGCGTGGTATCACGGGGTCCTGCATGAAAAACTTTACATCGGAGACGAGATAAGGCCCATTGAAAACGAAGACATCCCCAGGGTGTGCAGACTGATGTACGTGACATCCGCCCTGATGCTGGCCTTTGCGATATTCATGATGTCTTTCGCCTGAAGGAGGAAATATGCTCTACCAGACCGACAACCCCCACGGAGGAGATCTTTACACCGTTCCCGTGAGGATAGACTTTTCAGCGAATATAAATCCCTACGGTACCCCGGAGCACATCAAGCAGGCCGTAAGGGACTGCGCCGACGAGATCGACCGGTATCCCGATACCTACTGCCGGGAACTCATTTCCGCCATCGCCCGTTTCGAGGGCGTGAAGAAGGAACATATCCTGTGCGGCGCCGGAGCCGCGGAGGTGATCTTTCTTTTCTGCAATGCCCTGAGGCCCCAAAAGGCCCTCATCCTGGCCCCCACCTTCTCGGAATATGAATCCGCTCTTACTTCATCCGGATGTGAAAACATCCTTTATTATCATCTGAGAGAAGACAGGGGCTTTGAGATAGGGGATGACATCCTGGATATGATCCGGGATGAGTGCCCGGAACTCGTAATGATATGTAACCCCAACAATCCCACGGGAAAGCTCTGCGAAGCCTCCCTTATGGAAAGGATCCTTGAGCTCTGCAAGAAGAAGGGCATCCGCCTTTTCGCGGACGAGTGCTTCCTTGATCTTACAAGGGAAGGGGACGAATATACCCTCAAGGGAGAGCTGGAGAGTTACGGCGGTCTTTTCATCCTGAAGGCCTTCACCAAGAGCTTCGGCATGGCGGGCCTGAGGCTCGGCTACTGTCTGAGCTCCGACCGGTCTCTCTTAAAGGCTATGAGCGGGCTTTCCCAGCCCTGGAACATCTCGATCCCGGCCCAGAGGGCGGGGATAGCCGCCCTGGAGGACACCTCGTTCCTTGAGAAGGCCAATGCCGTGATACATTCGGAAAGGCCCGTCCTGGCGGAGGGCTTAAGGCGTCTCGGCATGAGGGTCATCGATTCGAAAGCGAACTACATACTCTTTCACAGCCCGGTGGAATTAAAGGGAAAACTCCTCGAAAAAGGTATCCTGATAAGAAGCTGCGACAATTACATCGGACTGGGAGAGGGATGGTACCGCGTGGCGGTGAAGCTTCCCGAAGAAAACAGTGAGCTCCTCAGGTGCATGGAGGAAGTGCTGAAAGAGAAGCACTGAAATAAAACACAAAAGCATCAAAAACCCTACGCCGGGCCCCTGTCTCAAAGACGGGACCCGCCGTCTTTTCGTTCATTTCAGTCCCGTAAGATCCCTCCATTCGCCCTCGGGTAAACTGAACAAAGGGGAAATTCTTACGGTAAGCCCCTTATAACTTGATTATTCCTCCGATTGATAGTACAATACGATAAATCGATATAATATAAACGGGGACGGTACTGCCGTTTAAAGTGGAACCGGGTGAGAATCCCGACGTGCCGGACACTGTGATTCTCCCTATGAGGAGATAAGCCAGATACACGCCCTTCCCGTATCGCAATGCATTTGCCAGCGCCGGATCGCATGGATGGATCCTCTCCTTCGGAGAGCGTGTTTTAGCTGCGCGGGGATCTTCCATGCCAACAGGGCGGATCGGCAGATGATCCGCTGTTTTTTTTGTAATGGAATGGAAGAGAACAAAACGGGCAAGAAGAAAACACAATATTATATCCTGGCTATCCTGATAGTGACGGTCCTTGTGGTATCCACGGCGGCGGCGGGAGACTCGGGAAGTCCCTTCGGGAGAAGCGCTCCCGAAGGGGAGCTGCTGCGTTTCAACGGCTGGACAAGACATACCGCAGAGGGGGAGATCCCTCTTGAGCTGCCCTGTTATCTCTGGCTGAAGAACGCTTCCTGCAGTATAACGAACACCCTTCCCATGGCCCTTGGGCAGGGAACATACCTCGCCTTCGAATCCTCCGGCAGCATCGTCAGAGTATATATCAGCGGGGAGTGCGTATACTCAAACGAAGAAATGTTCATGCGTACCGTAAGGGACGGATCGGTGTACAATTACGTTCCCATGGACATCGCGTACGCGGGAGCGTCGATCGCTATCGAGTTCGAGCCGGTGGAACCCTATTTCTCCGGTGTGCTTCCTGAGATCCTCCTGGGCACCAGGGCGGAACTTCTGATGTACGCAAAAAGCATGGATTCATACAACATGCAGATGTCCTACTCCGTGACCTTCCTGGGGCTCATAGTCATCCTGCTTTCCATAACGGTGTTTTCCTATGAGCGCTCCTTCGGGGAACTGCTGATACTGGGGGTCTACCTGACACTGTGCGGCATAACGCTGTACATCACATGCCGGGGATATGTTTCCTACCGGACAGGGGCGGAGGCCATGGTGTATGCCTTCTTTGACCGGTCCTTCCTGTTCCTGCCTGTGATATTCACCTTCTACTGCATGTACCGGTCCCGGGACGAAAGGCCCCGGCTGTACCGTGCCCTCATCCTCGCAGGCAGCCTGTGGTTCGTGGGGGCCAGCTTTCTGCTGTCCTTCTGCGGCGATATGAGTCTTCGGATGCTCCGGGACGCCGACTATATTTACGTGATCCTCATGTATGCCATGTGCATGTATAAGACCATGACGGGCAGCGGGGAGAGAAGGTATACTGTTCTGAACGTGGCGGCGATCCTTCCCATCGTGGCAGGAGCCTTCCTGGAAGGGCTGACCCACGCCGGGTTCGCTTCGGGGAGAAGGATATCCCCCTTTATCGCGGGGATGCTCATCTCATCCGTCATGCTGACCTTCAATGCCGCCCTGGCATTGCACAGGCACTACGCGGAGCAGCTGGAAATGGAAAAGGAGCTCTCGGAGAGCAGGATGAGGATACTTCTGGACCAGATGAAGTCCCACTTTATCAGAAACTGCATAACCACCATAAGGGCAATGATCAAGTTCGAACCGGACAAGGCCTACGACCTGATGCATGACTTTTCCGAATACATCACCTATAATATCAATTCCATCAGGGCTTCCGTGCTGGTACCCCTTGAAAAGGAGATAAAGCACATCGAAGCATATGTGAACCTGGAAGTGGAAAGACTTTCCCCCAGGCTCAGCGTGGAGTATGATTTCAGAGAGAAAGGCGCCCGGGTGCCCCAGCTTTCCATAGAGCCCTTCGTGGAGAACGCGGTGAAGCACGGCATCTGGCCCAAGAAGGGCCCCGGCACCGTATGGGTGTCATCCGTCCGGGATGACGATACCTGCATCATCACCGTCCGGGACGACGGAGTCGGGTTCGACACGTCACAGGAATCCGCTGAAACAAGATACGGCATAGGCATAGGCAATGCCGTGGAAAGGCTCAGGGAAATGGCGGGAGGCAGCGTCGAGATAGAGGGAAAGAAGGACGAAGGAACCGTAGTGACCATCAGGATACCCCTGAACGGTAATGAAGACGCAGATTAACGGGGGGATCATCTGCCTGCACCGATCCGTGCAGAGGGTATTCAATACTCCGCATCCGATGCTTACCTTCTTCATGCGGGACGCAAAAATCCTGTTTTGGTGCGAGATACAATAAACAGAATATTTGAAAAGGTGCGAAAAGCACCATCCGAAAATCCTGATTTGGTGCAGGATGCGTTTATTGCCTTCGAAAGAAGTATACAAAAGCGATGTACCGCAGCGGTATTCCGGAAAGATCCGTCTTATATAATGATATCCAGTCCAACATCGTCAGCCTTAGTGTGGTGGTACGATTCACTGTAGCAAAATTTGCACTGTCTTTTCACACCTGACCATTTTTGCTGTATCAGCTAATGATAGTATTGACAAAATAGCTAATATTATATATCATTATAATAGCTAATAAAACAGGAGAAATACAATGGTTGAAGCAACGGCAACTGCAACGGAAATGAAGAACAATCTCGGAAAATATCTGCAGATGATTATGCGAGGCAATGAGGTAATCATTACCAAGAACGGTGTTGAAATAGGACGACTGATACCTTCCGGTACGGCAAAGTCATATTTAACGGATTCGTTACGCGGTATCGTTAAGGGAAAATATGATCCTGATGATGAAAAAGAGGCAGTTTTAGCGGAAAAATATGAAATGTCTTCTGGATGCTAATATCATTCTGGACGTATTATGCGACCGGGCTCCGTATTATGAGGATTCTGATAAAATATTGAAATTATGCGAGACCGGTTTGATAGATGGATATATAACAACACTGTCCTTTGCCAACATAGTTTATATTTTAAGAAAAGAGCTGGATCCCCAAAGAGTAAAGGAAACTTTTGCAGTTTTGCGTCAGATCGTGTCATTCCTTGATCTTTCGGTGAAGGACCTCGAACAGGCTGCAAATATGCTCCTGCCTGATTTTGAGGATGCACTGCAAATTGCAATCGCAGCGAGGTCGAAAGCGGATTGTATAATCACACGTAATCCCAAGGATTATGTAACCGAAAGCATCGTTGTGTATACCCCTGAGGAGTTTCTTAAGACACATGTTTTCTGAATCCATGGTTCGTATTATCACACTCACGAATGACTGGCGGCGGTTTATGAGATTCATGAAGGAAAGGAAAAAGTGTCTGCATTGTTGCCACAGTTGTCCTGGGCCTTACTATGGCAGGTAATTAAATCAAACACCAAATTGGCAAATAAAAACGAAATACACGTTGATAATGCTTTCAAATTATAGTATAATTGCCATATGCGAAAAATAAAAACGTACAATACGTTTTTAAATTGAGGTTATGGTATGAAACTTCTTCTTTTAAAAGCGACCGGCTTACCATTGTTCAAAGGTGAGATGGAAATGACTTTTTTTGCCAGGCAACGCGTAGACGATGCAGACAAAGATGTTTTGTTGCCCATGAATCCGGGTTCCAGGTATTATTTGAACAGCACGAATGCTATTGTGGGCATTAATGCATCAGGAAAAACATCTGTTTTGAAGGTAGTTCTTCTCGTGCTGGATATTATAAATAATAAGCCCATAAATCACTGTGAAACAAAGGATATTCTGGGTGACGGCACCAATACGTTTATCAAAGCAATCTTTCTGTCCGACATCGGGGAACTGTGTCAGTTGGAGACTCATATTTCGGCAATGTACAAATCCGGAACACTATCTTATGTAATAACTCAGGAATCTCTCCGGGTAAAGCCGCTTTCCTCCGTCAAAACGAAAAAAATGCTTGCGGATTTCAGCGGTATTGCTCCCGCTGCAGTCAGGGATCAAAACGAAGTATTTCTTCCGGACGATGTAAGTATAGTAATTGCCTATAACAAAAACAACGGGCAGCAGATATATACATCCAGCCTGCTTTCGATGACTGATATGAACGTGCTGCCGATATCGGATGAAATACCTGAGGCAGTGATCCAGTTCCTGGATCCAACTGTTGAAAAGCTCTTCTTTGAACGGGAAGGAATGACCGCGACGATACATCTGAAGTTCCGCAACAGGAAGGAAATAGTACTGTCGGATCCTGTCGAACTGAATGCGTACCTCTCTTCTGGTACTATAAAGGGGATCGTCACGTTCACACTGGCTATCCGGACACTGCATTTCGGAGGATACATGATCGTGGACGAACTCGAGGATCATTTC
>CADBPP010000114.1 GCA_902796565.1 uncultured Eubacteriales bacterium
ACATCCGCGTCCACCCTTACGCTGGACCTGATCGAACCGGTGATCTTCAAGGGAAAGAGGGATGAGAAGAAAAACCTTCTTATCATCAGGATATTCATCGCGATCTTCATCCTCATCTCGGCTGTCATAGCCGTGATCCAGTACAAGCTGAACGTGACCTTCATAGCTCAGCTCATGGGACTCTCCTGGGGAGCCCTGGCGGGAAGCTTCCTGGCGCCATTCCTTTACGCTCTGTACTCAAAGAAGGTCAGCAAGGCTTCCTGTGCCGTATGCTTCATCTGGGGCAGCGCGCTGATGCTGGCCAACATGTTCTTCAAGGCGTCCTTCCCGGCGATACTCCAGAGCCCCATCAACTGCGGCGCCCTGGCGATGCTCGGAGGCCTGGTGATCGTACCTGTGGTAAGTCTTGTTACGAAAAGACCCGACAAGGCCTTTACGGACGAAGTATTCTCCTGCTACGAGAAGAAGGTGAGCGTGCCCGTTACGGAAGCTCTTGCCCACACCGAAGAGTAGCGGGGAAGGATCATCTCATTCATCTGCATACGACACATCAAAACAGGGCTGACCTTTACCGGGTCAGCCCTTTCATATGGATCTTTAATTAATATAAGCGCAAGTCACGATCCCGGCTCCGTTTATCTCTCTCCCATGTCTCTTTTTATCTTTCTTACCGTGACCGAAAGCGCCATGACGCAAGCACATATCATGAGAATGAGCATTTCCATCCTGGAATCCGTGAAGGTATCCGGAGGAGGAATGTAGGTGTTGGTGATGACGAATCCTTCTTCAGTCACCACCGTTTCGGATCTGTATCCGTTCACCGGCACCTCTTCGACGGTATAAACTATCTCATGTCCGTCCCCGGCATATTGGGGAAGGTTCGTGAACATTTCAGTCCATTCCAGTTCCTTTGTCAGCACAATGGTCCTGCCGGTGTCGGCTCCGTCCTCATAAAGTTTCACGGTCACGCTGGAAGGCCGTTTCCCGGCTTTATTGTCATCATCGTCCCAGATCTTGGTTACTGAAACGCTGATCACAGACTGATCATTTACGAACAGGGGATCGTCACCGTATGTCACTTCCGCGGAAAGCGTGTCACCGGTGAGCTTCAGAGTGATGGTCACCGCCTTTTCCGATTCATCGTATGTGATGCCGGGATAATTTCCCTTTATCTCCTTTATCGTGTATGTGAACACCTTCTCGGATGCTCCGCCCAGATCGTCGGAAGTGAATCCGATGGCAGGGAAGGTAACTGTTCCTCCGTCATCGTTGGAAGCCTCGGCTATAAGGATTCCGCCCGCGTCATACAGCTGGAAAGTGAACTGTTCCTTGACAAGCCTTCCGTGAAGCATTTTTTTCTCGGCGCTCACCACGGCTTCGCATTCGTACCTGACGTCGAAGCTGAGGGGCTTTTTCAGTCCCACGTGCTGCGTTCCGGAGGCTACTCCCACCAGTGTCTGATCCTGTGTGGGATCCTGGGCTGAAAAGATATATACTCCCAGTCCCAGCTCCCTTGATCCGCTGAGGGTGAGAGTCACTTCAGTATTCTCCTTAAGCACGACGTTCTCGACCGTATAGTCCTTTGTGCCGGGAAGGAGGGGCACCGTTGCCAGTGTAACATCTTCCTGGACCACCGTGACCGTCATATCATCCGTTGCCAGCACGTCGATATCCATTGAAAAGGATACATTGGCCTTATATGTATCGTATCCGCTGTCGGCCCCCGTTGAAGTCCTCTCCAGCACCTCGATGTCCGCGTCCGTAAGCACGTTGTCCTTCGTGAGGACCGTCATATCCGCGGCATACTCTATGGTGCCTGAAATGAGATAGTTGTAGATCTTCTTGATGCGGTTGCCGGTATTTGCGATGTATGGATCCCTCCAGGTCCAGTCGACACTGTTGAATTTCCAGGTCGTAAGCGGATAACCGGTGACGATGCTGTCGTCCACATGGAAGCTGTTGTCGCTGTTTCCGAACTTCCAGATGGCGGCCTGGGTGGCGGTCATGGCTTCTCCGGGAGTGAGGGCGGAAGCTTCTTCTGAGGTGAGGATTCCTTCATCCACCAGCATGCCGGTGAAGCTGTCGAGGCTTCCGAATCCGGAAGCAGTGCCCCAGTAGCCGTTGAGGCATATGAAACGGATGTGCTTTGCGTCTTCTTCGGAGTAGTATGAAGCGGATTCCACGTTCTGGCCGTTGTAAACTCTCTGTACGTTTGAATCGGTCGCCACATCGACGCAGTAGGTGTAGTATGACCTTCCTTCCCGGTCCTTGAGCTTGTACTGCCCGGCGATATCCATGCTTCGCAGAGCCCTTATCATGGGATCCGTGAGGTCGTCTCCCTGATGGATCGAGCGGGGGATGACATCGTCGAACTGCACCATGATACGGCTGCAGAGGCCGTTCGCCACCAGGGTGTAGGGATATTCATCGTTGGAAACGTAAGCGGCGTCGGTGTTGTTAACGCCCCTCAGTCCGTTTCCCCACAGATCCTTATCAGTATCCACGTAGTCCATCGCTGCATTCGGCCACATGGACATATCCGGCTGGACGGAATCCAGGGCGTGCATCGTTCTGTTTTCCGTGAATTCGGTCTCTCCGACGGTAACGGTGACTGTACGGCCGTCCTGCTGCGTCGCAGCGGTCTCCGCGAAGACATTCACGGTCGCGGATGCCAGGAAAATTATTAAGATGATAAGTGCTGTTATCCTTCTGATATTGAGCATTGATATCCTTTCAAGTCGGATCCGTTCTGTCAATAAATCAGTGTTTGTCACATATAAATCCATTTTACAGTATATCAGTAAAAAAAATAAAGAGTAAATAGAATAACACCGTGAATTTTCGCAATTTTATGCGCTTTTCTCTGCTTTAGCACAGTAATGGACCGCTGTAATAAAAAAGAACGCTTCGCATTTTAAGGCTGCAAAGCGTTCCTTTGAAATTCAATACGGTACCTTACGGCTGAAAAATCAGCGCCGGACGCTCATTATTTGGAGCAGATTCCGAATCTCTCCATGTTGTACTTGCAGACAGCGTCGAGGCATGCCTGGCCGACACCGGCGTGGCAGCAGCCGCCGAGGATGCAGGGGATGAAGTACTTCATACCGTTCTTTTCGCAGATGTACTTGACCTGGTTGTAGCACTTCTCCTCGGTCCAGTCATCGACGTCGACGACGGTGTTGTCGATCTCGCCCATGAAAGTGATCTGGGGACCGTACTTCTCGATGAGTTCCTTGACGTTATTGGTGCCTGCGGGGCCCTGCCATACGTCGATGCCCATCTTGATCATTCCGGGAACGAGGTTCGCTGCGTAGGAGTCGCTGTGGTGAGCGATGACCTCTACGCCGTGGGACTTGTAGTAGCCGTAGATCTTCGTGAACGCGGGGACGATGAATTCATCGAACATCTCAGGTGAGAGGAAGGAGTTGATAAGGCTGCCCCAGTCATCGTGATGCAGGATGCAGTCGGGATGTACGTACTTGCAGATCTGCTCGGCGACCTTGAGCTCGTACTCCACGAGGTAGTCGATAAGCTCATGCATCTCATCGGGATACTCGAGATAGGCTTCGAGAGCTCCGACCATGCTCATCAGATGGTGAGTCATCTCAAAGATTCCGGGGGCTACGGTAACGGTGGCAAAATACTCGTTTCTGTCTATGGATTCTGCGTCCTTGATGGCCTCCGCCCAGTCTTCCTCCGTGAAGTTGATCTCGGGTGCGTGTACGAAATCTCTCCAGTGCTCCATGTCCCTTTCATGAAGGACGATATGCTCTTCATCATGATAGGGGAATGCAGCGGGGACATGCTCCGGGAACAGATAGGTCACGCCCCAGCCGTTCTTTACGGGCTCACCGCCCTTTGAAGGTCTGGGATTCACTCTTCCGAGGGGGCTGAAGCGGATGTTTTTGAATGCTTCATGTCCGTTGACAAAGCGGTCGGGATTTCCGCCCTTGATTGTTTCCATAAAGTTCTGTCTTCTTGTAAGCATTGTGGTTCTCCTCATTTTTCTTTATATTCATATTATATTACTCATAAGTAAATTTATATACACTTTTCTTAAAAATATATAATTCATCTTTTTATTCCTTTTTTTGAAAAACCATAAACGGATACTGTATACATCCGCGGACGCTGCATATATCTTAAATAAGAAAAAATACGGGGATAAATAAAAAAAACGAAGGCACGCTGCTTCTCCTGTGCAAAGGAGAGCACCGTGCCTCTTTATACATATAATTATACTCAGAAAGCCGCTGCTCTTCAGATCATATCCTGATCCTTCAGGATGGCTTCTATCTTATCGCAGACATACTTCACGGTCTCCTCCTCGAAGGGGCTCTTTAGTCCGCTGGCGTCAAGAAGCTCGAAATATCCCCGGCTCCCGCCCTGTCTGCACAGGTTCACGTAACCGTTCCAGGCTTTCTCGTGGTCCTCAAGATCCCAGAGGTAGAACTGGAAGGCGCAGGTCTGAGCCAGCGCGTAATCGATGTAATAGAAGGGATAGAGGAATATATGCTGCTTCTGCATCCAGAATGCTCCGCCGTTCATGAAGTCATTGTCCCCGTAATCCCTCCAGGGCATGTACTTTTCCTCTATGGAATGCCAGAGGGCCCTTCTGCCGGAAGCGCTCATGGAAGGATCATTGAATACTCCGTGCTGGAACTCGTCCACGCACACGAGGTAGGGGATGGTGGCCACGGCTCCCGCCAGGTGAGCTCTTCTGTACTTCTCGGCGTTTTCTCCGAAGAAGCCTTCCATGTAGGGATATGCGAAATGCTCCATGCTCATGGAATGGATCTCCGCGACCTCGCTGGTGGACCAGATATAGTCGCTGAGGGGCTGTATGCGGCTGGCAAGATACGACTGGAAGGCATGACCTGCTTCATGGGTCAGCACGTCCGCGTCGGCGCTGGTGCCGTTGAAATTCGAGAAGATGAAGGGCGCTTTGAACTCGGTCATCATCGTGCAGTAGCCTCCGACCCTTTTTCCGGGCTTCGTCTCCAGGTCGAACAGTTCATGCTCCTTCATGAAGTCGAAGAATTCGCCGCTTTCGGCGGACATGGCCCTGTACATCTTCTGGGCCTCTCCCACGAGATAATCCTTTCCGCCCACAGGCACCGCGTTGCCCTCGGGGAAGAGGAGCTCCTCATCATAGTAGCGCATTTTGTCTATGCCGAG
>CADBPP010000115.1 GCA_902796565.1 uncultured Eubacteriales bacterium
GTCTACGACTGTTCCGACTATGAGAACGTGCCCCTTATCGACGCGGTGGCCACCCTTTCGGACGAAGGGGACGTGACGATCCTGTGCGTCAACAGGGACATGAAGGAAGATTTCGAACTCGAAGTGGACCTGAGGAGCTTCGGGGAGATGACCATAGAGGAACACATCAGCATGCACCATGACGATGTGAAGGCTGTTAACACCGAGGAGAGTCCCTTCAATGTTTACCCCGCGAAGGGGCCGGGAGGAAAGATGGACGGCGGCAGAGCCGAGATAAGGATCCCTGCTCTGAGCTGGAACGTAATAAGATTCACGAAGGTCCGCTGACGGGCTCGGAATGAAAAAGGAGAAGCACTGTGCTTCTCCTTTTGTCTGTCTGTTCTTTTTTAAGCCGGATAGACCATAGTGGTCTCATCCAGTGAGCGCAGGACTTCAAGATATTCCCTGGCTCTCTCCCTTGTCCCGTCCATCGACAGGTCCCTGTAGTTCCCGCATTCCATTTCGCTCTGCCCGGGGATTGTCCCCTGATATGATGCGATGAACTCGAACATCTCCGTTATGATATCCGATACGTCATCGCTTTCCAGGTCGCCGAAGAAAACGGCGTAAAAGCCGGTGCGGCATCCCATCGGTCCGAAATATACGGTGGACTCGCTGGTGCGGGGATCGTTTCTGAGAAACGTGGCGCCCAGATGCTCTATGGTATGGGCCTCGGTGGTGGTTAGGTAGTCGCCCGCGTTGGGCTTTTTCATCCTGATGTCAAATGTGGTCACCACCGCGTCCCGGAAGCTGTCCCGGCGGCTCACATACAGTCCCGGAAGGAGCCTTACATGGTCCACATTGAAGCTTGCGATCCTCTCCATTATTGCTTGGACAGCCCCTTGATGGCGTCCAGTACCTCTATGGGCAGCGCGAAGATAACGGTGTTGGACTGGTCGGAACTGAGATCGTTGATGGTCTCGAGAGTTCTCAGATGGATGGCGCCGGGCTTTGAAGCCATGACCTCGGCGGCCTTTGCCAGGTTCTGGGCGGCTTCGACTTCACCGACGGACTTCGTGATGACGGCCATCTTCTCTCTTTCGGCTTCGGCGACCCTTGCCATGACTCTCTTCATGTCGTCGGGAAGTATGATATCCTTGAGTTCCACGTTCTCGACCTTGATACCCCATACATCGGTCTCGATGTCCAGGATGGTCCTGAGATTCTGGGAAATGCTCTCACGGTTGGTGAGCAGCTCGTCAAGCGTGAACTGGCCCACGGTGTTTCTCATGGTTGTCTGGGACAGCTGGCTTACGGCGTATACATAGTTCTCCACCTCGAGAACTGCCTTGGCGGAATCAAACACCCTGTAGTAAACGACGGCGTTGATCTTGATGGAAACGTTGTCCTTTGTCAGAGCGTCCTGCTCGGGGACGTCGGTGACCTTTGTACGGATGTCCACCTTCTTAACTGTCTGGATGATTGGCAGAACGATGTTCAGTCCCGGTGTCAGTATCCTTGAAAAACGTCCGAAGGTGAAAAGGACGCCTCTCTGATATTCGTTTATCTGCTTGATCGACAGTATGAGCAGGATAAGGACGATAACTAAGATCGGTATCAATGCGACCATTGATTTTTCCTCCTTTTTTGGGTTTTCTGTTTGATTAAAGTATACCACAGGGCCGGGGCAAGGTTAATTAAAAAACGATTAATGTGCTATAATGTTGGATAAAGGCATTATAAGATATATGCAGAACAAAAGGAGGAAACCTGTATGTTAATAGCAATCATCGTTATCGCCGCAGTGGCGGTCGGCTGGGGGATCTCCCAGTACAACAAGCTGGTGTCCATGAGGGCTCTCGTGGAAGAAGCATATTCCACCATGGACGTCTATCTCAAGAAGCGCAGCGACCTTATCCCCAACCTGGTGGAGATCGTCAAGGGCTATATGACCCACGAACAGGAGACCCTCGAAAAGGTCATCGAGCTCCGCAACAGCGCCGTTTCGGCGGACCGCAGAAACGCTCCCGAGGCTGAAGCTGCTCTCGGAGAGGGGATCTCAAGGATCTTCGCCCTGGCGGAAAACTATCCCGAACTCAAGGCGGATACCCAGTTCACGGCTCTGCAGGAGAATCTTAAGGGCATAGAGGACGAGATATCCCAGTCCAGGAAATACTACAACGGAGCAGTGCGTAATTTCAACACAGCCATCACACGCTTCCCTGCCAGCATGATCGCCTCAAGAAAGGGCTTCTACGAGTACGCCTACTATCAGGCGGATGAAGCGGCCCGCGAGAACGTGAAGGTAGCATTCTGATGAGACGCACCGGAAAAGCCCTGCTGCTGATCCCGGTGCTTCTTCTTGCGCTGACAGCGTTTGCCGTATCCGCATTCGCGGAATCCGGCGGATACACCACCTATGATAGCGGATATTACATCAAGGACTATCAGGTGGACGTGGAGGTCAATTCCGACAGGTCCTACGATATCACGGAGACACTGACCGTTCATTTCAGTGAGCCCCGTCACGGTATCAAGAGGAACATCCCCACATGGGCGGAACTTGAAAGGGAGGTAAGGCTCCTCAATGTCAGCGTGGAAGGCGCGGACTACAGCTATGACGGTTACGGTGAAATAAAGATCGGCTCCGCGGATTACACGGTGACGGGGGACGTCACCTATGTCATTCGCTACACCCTGTGGCATTACGCGGACGAGGAGCCCGACGCGGACTATGTCTATCTGAACCTGATAGGCACCGAATGGAACACCTACACCGAACACTACAGCGCCACCATGAAGCTTCCGGAGGGCAGCAGGGTCCTGAACATCAACCTCACGGGAGGATACTACGGCAGCACGGACAGCATCGCGCAGTATTCCTATGACGAAGCCTCCAATGTGATAAGCGTTTTCTCCGAAAGAGGTCTCAACGCATACGAAGGCGTGACCATAAACGTCGCTATGGAAGAAGGCGCATTCAGGGACGCTGAGGTCTGGGTGCCCGAACTGGAGATGCTCTCCCATGATATCAAGATCAGTCTGGATGATCACGCCGTTCTCAGGGTAAGACAGGACGTAAAGGCAAGGGTCAACAAGGAATGCGGTTACCTTTTCAACATTGTCGAATACGCCGAAGAGGATTATGTCTCCGGAGTACAGTATACCGTCTACGGCCCCGACGGCTCGGTGCGCACCGGCACCGATAACAGCGCCTTCATCAGCCTGTACGACTACAGGGGGATGGATGTCTCCTTTGCCATAGAGTACGAGATACTCTACAACGTAAGAAACGGTCAGGACAGTCTCAGCGTGACTCAGAAACTGTTCAGCGGCTCCGAGGACATAATCCCCTGTCGCACGGTGATCACGGCCGAGATGCCCTTCAATGTTCATGTGAAGGGAGTATATACAAACGATTACACTTCCAGCACAAGACAGGATTATGAGCTTGAAATGACCGACGGAGGGTTCGTCATAACGATGGATCCCTACCGCAACAATACCCAGGACATCGTCCTGGAAACGGTCATAACCGACGCAGATTTCGTAAAGGACATGCCAAAGGCGGGAACATTCGCCCCGCTGTACGCTCTGATGGCGGTCGCGGCGGCTTTCCTGTACGGAACGATCAATCCCAGGAAGCCCTTCACCCCTGTTCCGGAATTCTATCCCCCGGACGGCCTTACGCCTCCCGAAATGGGATATATCATCAACAACGATGTGCGTGATAGGGATATGGTGTCCATGATCTATTACTGGGCATCGAAAAAGCTCCTCAGGCTCACCTTCCGGGGCGGAGACGACTTCACCCTCAACAGGACGGGCCTTGACAGCAGCTACAGCTTCAAGAGCTTTGAGCGTCCCCTCTTCGACGGGCTGTGGAAGAAGAAACACCCCGACGAGGCGACGAAGAGCGATCTGAGGTATTCCTACTACAGGAAGATCGATACCGCCTCCAAGAACCTGGTAAACAGCTACGGAGGAGAAAACGCCCTGATGGACAAGGGTTCCCTGATGATGGCGGATGTCATCACCAAATGGATCCCGGACGCTCTGGTGGCTCTCAGCATCTTCCTGTGCTACCGCGGGATGTACGATGACGACCGCTACACAGCGGTCCTTGCAGGAATAATGATGATCCTGTTCATCAACGGGATCCACAGGAGCATGAAGAACAGCTGGACCGTCGGACGCAGGGGCGTCATCGAAGCAGTGTCCTGGATATGGACCGCGGTAAGGATCGTCCTGTGCGGATTCTTGTTCGCCGCCGGCCTCGGAGGATACCTTGCGGGCAATTTCCTCTGCGGTCTGGCGGGACTGGTCATCTGCCTGCTCCCGCTGATGTATTCCCATATCGCCAGACGTTCGGAATACGGCTATACCCTCAGGGAAAAGGTGGAAGGCTTCAGGATGTTCCTCGACACTGCTGAAAAGAGCAGTCTCGAAATGCTTCTGGAATCCAATCCGGATTATTATTACGACATCCTTCCCTACGCCCAGGTACTGGGAGTGACGAAGCAGTGGACCAAGAAGTTCGACGGCATACTGATCCGCGAACCTCAGTGGCTGGACAACCGCAGCGGACATGTTTTCACCTACAGTGACTACAACTCCATGAACCATTCCTTCACCGATTCCATGACCAGCAGACCCTCATCATCCGGAGGAGGCGGATCTTCCGGCGGAGGATTCTCTTCCGGCGGAGGAGGAAGCTTCTCCTCGGGAGGCTTCTCCGGAGGAGGAAGCGGAGGAGGAGGAGGAAGCAGCTGGTAGCCTGCTTTCGCTCCGTTAAATAGACCGATACGATGCAGCAGAGCCGTCTCTTTACGAGACGGCTCCTTTTTTCACCCCGCTGGAAGGGCTGAAATTGAATTATTTCGATGCGATATATATACGGGCATTTTTGTGTGTTTCCGCCTCCCGGGCCGCACGTTCAGTCAGAGGGCCAAAAAACTGCCATTTTTAAAGGTAATTTTCCCATTTTTCGGTTGAATCAAACATTGTTAAATTTTGAATATGATAAATATTGGCCTTGAAGTTTGGATGAAATTACTATATAATTGCAATGAATCTAAATGCCGGTACAAATAAATTCGAGAGGATCCATACATGGCGGGATACAAAAAAGGTCAGGAAACCAAGCAGAAAATATATACTGCAGCCAAAAAGATGTTCTATCACTTCGGCTATAAGCATTCCACTATCGAAAAGATAGCCGAGGAAGCCGGTGTACCGGTGGGTCTTGTCAATTACTACTTCAAAAAGGACGAGATCATATTTGAGATCTATAAGGAATTCTGCGCGAACATCAGAAAAGAGATCACCAACCAGGTGGGCAGAAAACTGGAGAACACCCTCCAGGCACACCTGCTGTTCACAAGGGTATTCTTTGCCGTGATCCTTTCCAACGACAAGAACAAGGAGATGTACAAGGAGATCTTCACCAACGAGCTCCTTGATGTGGGCGCTGAATTCATGAACGAGACCGATTTCAGAAGGATCGTTTACGATTTCAAGATAGATATTTCCGATTCCATCTTCCACAGGCTCATCACCGCGGAGTACGGAGCCAGAAGGGCCCTCCTGCTGGACCGTTATGACAGGCTCGATTCCGTACGCAACAAGGACCTTATAAACTTCCTTGCCACCATAGCGGTCAGGCTCGCAGGCGTCGATATAGGCGTTATTATGTCGAACGTCAGAAAATCCGATGCCCTCTTCAATGAGATGGACCTCTCCACCCTGAAGTTCCTGTACTAGAAAGGCATCGGTATGGAAGAAGCGAAAGGACTGATCCATTTCTATTTCGGATACGGGAAGGGCAAGACCACCGCTGCCATGGGGCTGGCGCTCAGGGCCTGCGGCTACGGAAAGAAAGTGATAATCGTACAGTTCCTTAAAAACACCCAGAGCGGGGAGATAATGCATTTCTCCGCTTTAGACAACGTCACCATCCTTAGGGGCACAGCAGCAAGCCGTTTCTATGACGACATGAGCCCCGAGGAAAGGGCCGAGACGGCACTGATACAGGAAAAGAATCTTGAGAAAGCCATCTCCCTGGTTAAGGACGGCGGATGCGACATGCTCATACTCGATGAAGCGGTGGACGCATACCAGATGGGGCTTCTGAACGCGGAGATGTTCGAGGACTTCATAAAGAACAAGCCCCCGGAGCTGGAACTGGTCATAACTGGGCACAAGAGAGAGAACTGGCTGATCCGGGAAGCGGATTACGTTACCGAGATGGTCAAGCTGAAACATCCCTATGAAAAAGGCATCAAGGCAAGAAAAGGAATAGAATTTTAAAAGCGGCACGAATGCCGCTTTTTTTCGTTTAAATGACTGTACACCGCGCTTTGTACCCCCTGCGTCCATCTCATACCCCGGCGTTCACTCGGTTCAGGCAGCTTCGCGGCACGCTCCGGTTTCTGCCTGCCGCTGCTTCCTCCCGGACCTGACGGGGTTTACAGATCGGAACTGCACGAAACCCAAACTTCAACGCTCCGGCACAGGGCGATAATGTGACCGAAAGGTCCGGGACGCGGGATTCAGTCCTGCTGTAGCGGATTGCAGGTGACAGGGCACCGCTGACTCCCCACCTAGTACAGTCAGCATTTATTATATTGTATTTTGTCTCTTAAGTCAAGAAACGTGGTCCACGCCTCCGGGAATGTGGTAAAATTCATTTGATGACTAAACCTCAGGAGATGGACAGACTTGAAAGTAGTACTCATTACGGGAATGCTGGCATCCGGAAAAAGCATAGCCCTCAGGGTATTCCAGGATATGGACTACTATGTGATCGACAATATGCCGCCTTCACTGATACCCAGATTTATGGAACTGGCCGCCAGCGCCACTCCGAAGATAGACAAGGTCGCCTTTGTTATCGATATCAGGGCGGAAGGGCTCTTCAAGGACATTGACGAAGCCATTGAATACCTCAGGGAAGCAACTATCTTCGACATGCTGTTCATAGACGCCAGCGACGAAGTCCTGATCAGCCGCTACAAACTGAACCGCCGCAGACACATCACCTTTGAACAGGACCGCATCTCAGAGGCGATCCGCAAGGAACGGGAGATGCTCGAGCCCCTGAGGGAAGCGGCCAACTACATCATAGACACATCCGCCACCACGGAGGCGGAA
>CADBPP010000116.1 GCA_902796565.1 uncultured Eubacteriales bacterium
AGTCAATCCTTCGGGAAAGCTCCCGGAGAGCTGGCCCGTGAGATATGAGGATGTGCCCTGCTCGGAGAGCTTCGGAAAGGACCCTGTTGAAGTATACGCGGAAGGCACCGAGGTGGGCTACCGCTACTACAACGCCCATAACATTCCGGTCGCTTATCCCTTCGGACACGGCCTGAGCTATACCTCCTTCGAACAGACACAGTGGGAGAAGGACGGGGACTGCTATACCTGCAGCATCACCAATACAGGGGAGCGCTACGGAGCGCAGGTGGCGATGCTCTTCCTCCGCGGGGAGCTCAGAGGCTTTGAAAAGGTATATCTCTCCC
Source organism: uncultured Eubacteriales bacterium (assembly GCA_902796565.1). GTDB lineage: Bacteria > Bacillota > Clostridia > Eubacteriales > Anaerofustaceae > RUG14186. The sequence continues at coordinate 327 of CADBPP010000116.1, forward strand.
CCGGAGAAACGAAGACGGTAAGGATCACCCCCGAAAGATCCGATGACAGGGATTACCCCGATGGGTACACCGTTCCCGCTCCCGTCTCCTTGCTCCCCCTCACTGCGGAATCCAGGTTTACGGATTTCAGACGGACCTTCATGGGGAGGATCATCTTCAGGGCGGTGCTCTCGGTGGCGGAAAAACAGATCAGGCAGGCGCAGAAGCTTCCGCAGGGCCCCGAAAGGGACAACAGGCTGAAGGGGGCATACTTCCTCAAGAAGAACATGGAGAGCAATACTCTCCGTTCCATGTCCATGTGCGCAGGCAGTACCCTGCCCTACAACTTTGCCCTGGGTCTTGTGGAAACGGCGAACGGCCGCATCTTTAAGGCCATCAGGTACTTCCTCAGCCCGATAAGGGTGCCGAAGCTGCCGAAGGATGAGTGAGCTTTTTCAAACTGCGCTTTTGTGAAAACTGTCCGTAAAGGGAATGATATAATCATGGTGATATGATCCCCGCGATCAGATCATAAATATTTTTTCAGGAGTGTGCTTTTTGATCAAGTACGTATCAATGGATCCTGTATGCTGACCGGGAGGTCCGCATATGATCCGCCAGACCTCCCGCTGTAAGGCATTGCGGTCAACAATTTTCAGGAGGTAAAACAATGGATAGAAATGACTTTACGATTCGTTTGGAAACACAGAAGGATCACCGGGAGACGGAAGAGCTCATCAGGGAATCATTCTGGAACGTGTACCGTCCGGGGGCGTATGAGCATTATGTGATGCATGTGCTCCGAGACGACCCCGCCTTCGTGCGGGAACTGGACTTTGTCATGGAAAAGGACGGCGCTCTCATAGGCCAGAACATGTTCATGAAGACCGTGATCGAGACCGATGACGGCACTTCGGTGGAGGTGCTGACCATGGGTCCCATCTGTATCGCGACTGAACTGAAACGCCGCGGCTACGGCAAAGCCCTTCTGGACTTCTCTCTGGAGAAGGCCGCTTCTCTCGGCTACGGAGCCGTTCTCTTTGAGGGAAACATCGCCTTCTACGGGAAAAGCGGTTTCCGATGCGCCTCGGACTTCGGCATACGCTACAACGACCTGCCGGCAGACGCCGACACTTCCTTCTTTCTGTGCAGGGAGCTGATCCCCGGATACCTTGACGGCGTGACGGGCTCGTACCGCACCCCGCAGGGCTACTTTGTGGATGAAAAGGATGTCGAGGATTTCGACTCCCTCTTCCCGCCCAGGGAGAAGCTGGTCCTGCCGGGACAGCTGTTCTGAACGATATCAATCCCGCCTCAGGCTTATGCCGGGGCGGGATATTCTTTTTCCGGGCTGGCCGGTTTCGTCAGGATCATCAAATTGTGTTATAATCTATTTAATAACATGCTTTTGGAGACCTCAATGAAAAAAAGACAGCGCAGGATGTCATCCAACGTCATCGGATCCATCATCACTCTCATGGTCGTGTTCGCTCTCACAGTGAGCATCATCGGATATTTCAACTTCACATCGGCCTTCGAGAAAGAGTATGATGTCTCCACCTACCATATGGCAAATACCGCCACGTTCCTTCTGAACGCGGACAATCTCGAAAGATATCTCGCAGGGGAGGAAGAGGAGGAATACCTTCAGACGAGGGAGTACCTGCAGACCTACTGCGAAAAGATCCACGTATCCCTCATCTACGTGATCATAGTGGACCGTTCGGATTACGGAAGGTTCGTTTCCGTGTTCAACGTGGTGGACAATTCCGTGGATGATTCGGAATACACGGCCTGGGAGATGGGTTATCAGAGAAATACCACCAACGACACCTACCGTGAGAAATACAGGGCGATATATGAAAAGGAAGTGCCCTATGAGACCTACTACAGGACAAAGACCACGGACGGACAGCATCCCCACATAACCACCATGGTGCCGCTTATCGATTCAAAGGGTGATGTGGTGGCGATCCTTTGCATGCAGCGGCCCATCAGGGAGCTGACAGATGCCAGACGGCCCTATGTCATCAGCATAGCTCTGTCCGCCGTCCTTCTGGGCGCGATAGCCGTCATCTATGTTATGACCTATCTGAACAGGCAGGTGGTCGCACCCATCGTGAAGATATCTGAAGAGGCCAGCCGCTTCGCCAGGGAGAACGTCATGGGCGGAAAACGGGTCAGCGTCGGAAAGTACAGAGAACTCAACGAGCTGTCTGATTCCATTTACAAGATGGAATCAGACATGGTCACATACATCGACAACCTGACCAAAGCCACCGCGGAACGCGAAAGGATAGGCACCCAGCTGGAGCTGGCCAGCGCCATCCAGGAGAATTCCATCCCCACGGATTTCCCTGCCTTCCCGGAGCGCAATGATTTCGATATCTACGCGGTCATGAAGCCGGCGAGGCAGGTGGGAGGGGACTTCTACAACTTCTTCCTGATTGACGATGATCATCTGGCGATGTACATAGGGGACGTATCCGACAAGGGTATCCCCGCCGCGCTGTTCATGATGGTCACCAACATTCTCATAAGCGACCGTACCTACATGGGAGGGGATCCCGCTGAGATACTCTCATTCGTAAACAATCATCTGTACGAGCATAACCGGACGGATATGTTCGTGACGGTATGGCTGGGCATCCTGGAACTGTCCACGGGAAAGCTCATAGCCACCAATGCGGGACACGACGACGCGGTCATCTATCACCGCGACGAGGACAGCTTCAGACTGTTCAAGACAAGGCATGGCCTCATCGCGGGAGCGATGCCCCACATGCATTACCGCAACTTCAGTTTTGAACTCAAGCCCGGGGACAAGCTGTTTTTATACACCGACGGCGTTCCCGAGGCCACTGACTGTGACAACAACCTGTATACCATAGACAGGATGGTCGAGGATCTGAACCGCTTCAGACATGATTCGCCAGAGGATATCCTCAGCGGCATCCAGGGATGCGTCAACGAATTCGTGGGAGAGGCCGACCAGTTCGATGATCTGACGATGCTGTGCATCGAGCTGAAGGAAAAGTAGATCTTTCGTACCCCTGCCCCGAAAGGATAAAACGATGAATTACTACATAGGTATCGATCTCGGAACGTCATCCCTCAAGGGCCTTCTCACCGATCACGAAGGCCGTATCTTAAAGAGCGCCTCCCGGGATTATCCCGTGGAATACCCGTCTGACGGCTGGACCCAGCAGGATCCGGCGCACTGGGAGAGGGCCATGAACGAGGTCCTCTCGTCCCTCGCAGACGGGATCCGCGAAGAAGTCAGAGGCATATCCTTCGGCGGACAGATGCACGGCCTGGTGGTGCTGGATAAGGACGGCAGACCAATAAGGCCCTGCATCCTCTGGAACGACGGCAGGAGCTCATCCCAGACTGCCTACCTCAATGAGGTGATCGGAAGGGAGGAGCTCTCCCGTCTTACCGGGAACATAGCCTTCGCCGGCTTTACGGCCCCGAAGATACTGTGGCTCAGAGAAAACGAACCCGAGAACTTTTCCAGGATCGCATCGATTATGCTCCCGAAGGATTACCTGGTATATCTTCTCACCGGAAAGCTCTCCTGTGACTATTCCGACGCGTCCGGCACGCTGCTGCTGGACGTGGAAAACAGAAGATGGAGCAGCGAAATGTGCGGGATATGCAGCGTGAAGGAGGAATGGCTGCCGCCGCTGCACGAATCCTTCGAAGTAGTGGGGAAGGCTTTGGAGCGCTACGGTCTGCCCAACGCCCTGGTCATCGCCGGGGCGGGGGACAACGCCGCCGCGGCGGTGGGCACGGGCACCGTGGAGAACGGTTCCTGCAACATATCCCTGGGCACCAGCGGCACCGTCTTCATCTCCTCCGACAGCTTTTCGGTGGATGCCAACAACTCGCTGCACTCCTTCTGTCACGCCGACGGCAGATGGCATCTCATGGGATGCATACTTTCCGCCGCGTCATGCCGCAGATGGTGGCTGGAGGATATCCTGTCAGGCTTTGATTATGATCTGGACGAGGAAGAGGTCCTTGGCTGCGATACGGGTGACACTATATTTCTTCCTTACCTGACCGGGGAAAGGAGCCCCCACAACGATGTGGATATCAGGGGAGCTTTCATAAACCTCGGCGCCACCACCACCAGAGCTCAGATGTCCCGGGCCGTGATGGAAGGAGTCGCTTTCGCCCTCCGGGACTGCATGGAGATAGCGAAGCTCTCGAATGATAGGATCATCGAGACCACTCTGTGCGGAGGAGGCGCGAAAAGCAAAGCTTGGAGGCAGATACTCTCGGATGTTCTCGATACGCCGATAGATATCCCGGAAACGGAGCAGGGGCCATCCTACGGAGCCGCCATCCTGGCGATGGTGGGATGCGGGGAATACCCTTCGGTGGACGCAGCCTGCGAAAAGCTTATCCGCACCCGCGAAAGGATATGTCCCGACAGGGAAGCGGTGAAACGTTACGAAAAAAAGTACAGGGTCTTCAGAAAGCTCTATCCGCTGCTGAAAAGCCTGAGAGAATGATTTGCAGACAAAGAAAGGCCGGAGGGTACAGCCTCCGGCCATTTGTTTACCCCAGGGCGGGGAAGCACAGCACCGCCTTGAAGAGATCCCCGTCTATGAAGATCCTCAGCTCCCCTCCCATAAGTTCCGCCATGCTCCCGGCGATGGCAAGGCCCAGTCCGTTGCCCTCGGTGCTTCTGGAAGAATCCCCCCGGCTGAAGCGTTCCATCAGCTCTTCCCCGTTCATGTCCAGCTGCTCACGGGAAATGTTCCTGAAGGTGAAGACAGCGCTGCCCATGACCCGTTCCAGGGAGAGGTACACCCTGGTCCCGCTGCGGGCATATTTTACGATATTGTTCATGAGATTGTCGAAGATCCTCCACATGCGTCTCGG
>CADBPP010000117.1 GCA_902796565.1 uncultured Eubacteriales bacterium
GCCCTGGGCGTCCTCGGAACCGAAGGCCACAGCGCTTCCGTTTAGAACGGAATTCGAACGAATGGTGATATCGCCGCCCGCTGTCACCGAGGAAGTGCCGCTCACCGAAGCGCTGGTATCCTGCACCGCGACCTCCACTGCGATAAAGCCGCCGCTGGTGCCCTGCATGTCTCCCTTCTTTGCGGAAGCGCTGGATACGGCCGTCGCGTCTGCAGAGAGCAGGACGCTGCCGCCCGCTGTTATCACACTGTCGCCGGTGACCTGGACATAGGTCTCCGTGACGCCCACAGCTACGGAAACAGCCACGGGCAGAGATCCCGTGGAAGCCTCTGCGGTCATGGTGACCGCAGTGGACGCCGCAGCTGAGAAATCGGTTCCTGCGCTTATATAAGCCCCGTTTATGACGATACCGGTCTCAGGCACGCCCACCACGAAGGCCACAGGAACGAAGAGGCTCGCCATCTTTTCATTCGAGACCTCCATGGCCATGTCGCTCCTGGCGGTGAGGGCTATCTCTCCGGCGGAGGTCATGGAGCCATTCACGGTGATCACGGCGCTGCCTACTTTAATATTGAAGAAGTTGAGGTCGTCATCCAGCGGTCCCAGCAGATCCACCAGGTCGTGGGTCTGGGTGACGGACACGTTTATAACTATGCTTCCGGAGGAAGCTGTAATGGATCCGCTCTGTTCTATTGTGACATATGCGTTCGAATCGAAGTCAAAGAGGCTTCCGGAATACCCGCCTTCTAGTTCGAGAGCGTCCGTAAATGCGTTCGGTCCGGTCGCGAACAGCGCGTCGGAGTCCTCTGTGACGATCTCGATCGATGAGGCCTCGAGAGCCCCCTTCACGGTGATCCCCCTGCCCCTGAGCTTCAGGTTCACAGAAGGCAGTTTCAGGCCTTCCGCCGCTACGGAGTACTCGTCCCCGGTCACCGTAAGGTTCGTCAGGAACACATCCATGCCGCTCCAGTCCGCTTTCAGGGCCTCACCGTCCTTCGCAGAGTATACATAATTCGTGAAAGACGATACATTTGAGCCCGTAAGACGCTCCAAGGATACGGAACGCTTGTTGAGCAGCGAATCTTTGAAGCTCTCAAACGCGTTCAGAGCCGTTTTAAATTCGGCGGACGTACTGTAGGTATAGTAAACAGCCTCAGAATCGAAATCAGAGGCCGGTGAAAATGCCCCGTTTGAGGCTTTCACGTAGTACTGCACCCCTTCCTTGAAGCCTGTGAGGTCCTTTTCCTCCTTATAGGACCCGTTTCTGTCTGCGTGCATAACGATAAGATACCTGTCTCCGAAGAGATTGGCGTTGTCGTCTGCCGCCAGGGATCCCGTAAGCACCAGGGTATCAAAGCCTTCGCCCGCGTCAGCGTATACTTTTCCCGTGACTGCAGCGAAGGACGTATCCGCGTTAAGAGTGTCGTCACCGGCACCCAGCTTTACAGAGACGTGCTCGGACGTGCCTCTGCCGGCCTTTTCCCCTGCATTGAGACTGACAGAGTCATTTCCGGCCCCTGTATCGATATCCAGGACGAGGGATCCCGTATTCACGGTAACGGCGATCGTATCGCTGCCCTCACCCGTTTTCGCGTCCAGGGCGTTGCTATCGCTCTGGTATCCTCCCGTGACATATGTCACGGTGTCATCTCCGGCGCCTGTCTTAACGTCAGTTTCCGCTGATGCGTTGGCGTTTACGGTAACATTGTCGTTTCCGTCTCCGGATTCGATCTTTACGCTGTATCCGTCATCCTTAACGGTCACATTGATTACGTCATCGCCTTGTGAACCGTACCAGGTGAATTCGTCCCCTCCCTCGAGGGTCACAGTCTTTCCGTCCGCAAGGCTGAGGCCGGCCATCACCACGTTGATGCCTCTGATGGTGATGTTGCCGTTCACGACGGCAGCTCCGGGGCATACCGGTGAGATCCCGCTCTTGTCGATCAGCTCACCCTCCGCCGGAAGCTCGTAGGAACCCGCCGACAGGATGAACAGCCTGAAATCCTCCCTGAGCTGCGCGTCCCCGGTAAGGAACGATGTGGAGAGGCCGTCGGTGGAGATGACCAAGTCCCCGATGTATTCGCCTTCCGCCACAGTGACGGTGACGCTCTCGGTATCCTCTCCCGCCTTCTTCAATGCGGCGGCCACAGCCTTCTGCAGGGCGTTTTCGGATTCCGTCACCTGTGTCTTGGTGAACTGGCCCTCTGTCGGCGTGTTCTCGGAGTAGGTCGTCTCCTTGGGAACGTGCTCTGTCTTCTTGAGGTCTTCCTCACTGACGATGTCCTCCGTCCCCGTCACCACCGCGGTAGTGCTCACGGGGACCGCGGAAGTGTCGGTCCTCGGATCCGTATCGTAGACCTGTGTCACTGTGACCGACGGGAGATCCGAAGTGAAGCTTTCGGGCTCATCCAGGGAGTTTTGTGTTTCCCCGGTACCGCTGTCCGTATCCGCCACTTCGGTGACCTCGGCGCTTCCCGGCGGGGATGCCAGAACATATGGCTCCTCCCCGGTGTCTATGTCATCCGCGCCGGGATCCTCCGCCGTCTCAGAGCCTTCTTCGGTCTGGGCCTCCCCCGGCCCCGGAGGGGGCACCTCCTCGGCGTATGCCGCCTTCGGCATCGCCGTGAAGATCAGCATCGCCAGCAGCAGAGCCAGCAGCACTGTCATTATTCTGTGATCGTACTTTTTAGTCGGGTTTTCCTTATTCATGATCCACCTTCGATAGTATTTGGCAGTTGTCCTTTCAGTCAGTGATCCGGTTAGGTTCACACGTTCCTGCTGTTATGTCCTTCCTCGACGTCCCTGTCATGACGCCTGCGGAGAACGGTCGTGACCACCACTCCCGCGAAGAACGCGGCCACCGCGGCCAGTACGTAACCTCCCGCACCTTCCAGCAGCAGCGATGTGCCGCTGTAGGAGCCTCCCACACCGTTGAAGTGCATACCCCCGCCGCTGAAGACCAGCATGATCAGGCACAGGGTGAGCGTGACGCTCCCAGCCCCCAGGGCCGCGGTCTTCCGCCTTTCCCTGGCTGCTGTCAAAGCATCCATCCGTTCATGAAGGGATCTTATCCTTTCCTGTGTATTCATCCGGGTATACCTTCCTTTGTACAGTAGTCTCCGTTAATTCAGTGTCATGAAAGGATGAAGATTCCTAACCTTTTCGGGCAAAAAAACAAAAAAATCCGCCCTGAAGGCGGAAAGAAGAAGTCAGGAAGCGACCATGCTCTTTCTGAAGAAGATGAGGTAGACAGCCAGGACCGTCATCGGGATCGCGCATCCGATCCAGAACACGGCTCCGGACTGGTTCACCAGTATGTTGAAGACGCCGTGGAAGCTTGTGACGAAGCACATCAGAGCGAAGACTCCCACTGTCCTCAGATATATCTGTTCCCACAGGAAAAACAGGCCCACGGCCACCACCATGCCGCACATCACATGCATGGCCCCGGTGCCGAAGCCGCGGATCGTCAGCCTGAGGAGATCGGAAGTCCCGTAGGACGTGAGAAAGCACACATTCTCGAAGGTGGCGAATCCCACGGATACGTACATTGCTCCGCTGAGGGCGCTGCCTTTTTCGGGCTCGAATACCAGAAGGTAGAAGAGGAGCGGGAGAAACTTCAACACTTCCTCCACCGCCGGGGATATCTCATAGGACGCGGTGAGGGCGTCGGTCCCCGTCAGTGACGCGATGAAGGTGCTGATATAGGCGGAGAACAGGCATGCCGTCATTCCCGAGGTAAGGAAGACCAGTGCCCGGCCCGTCTCCCGCTTCACGCACACTATCGCAAGTATAAGCGGCGCCGCGAGGCATATGTAGATGTTTTCGATGTAGTTCATGGCTCCACCGCCTTTTTCGTCGCGTAAAGAATGAATGGGAAGCTCGCTGTGAATATCAGATCGAATATATAATAGGGATGGAAAAGCGCCTCTTCGTTCCAGAACAGAGAAGATATCCAAAGGGCGTATTCGATGAGGCAGAATGCCAGCACCGCCGATGGAAGGATATGCGCCTTTTTTCCCAGTGCCCCGTCCGACAGACGTATGATCGCCGAATACATGAGAAGTCCCATAAGACCCGCATAAACGATGTTGTTAATTATTTCGCCCCACATCATGAAAATGACGCCCATACCGATGGAAAGGGCGGGCCCCAGAAGAGCGAGGGGCCTTTTGCCGCTGACCTCCTCCGGGGGCAGGATGTGGCGCATCAGCAGGTACAGAAAAATATAGGCCGCGTACCAGCTCATGTCCGCCGCTACGGATATCTGGGGAGAACGTTCAATGAAGATGAGATACACCGTCCAGTAGACGTCCCCCATCAGCAGTGTGCCGAAAAAGAAGGACAGCATCGTCCATGAACGGCTCCCGTACTTCATGGCGCGGAACACCGAGACGGAAACGCACACCATGAGTGTCAGGACCTGCAGGGAGCTGTCAATTGCTTCGATCATCGTTTCCCTCCCGTCTTTTCCTTTGAGTATACATCCTCTTGCAAAACAGAGTCACCGTGATCCCGAGAAGGAAAGCCGTAGCGGCGACGGCCGCGTAGCTGAGCCCCCCGGGAAGGGAGATAAGAAATAAGGATATGTCAGAGGACGTCATCATGGGTGATCCCTTCCTTTTCCAGTTCGGCCCGAAGCCTTGCCCTGCCGTTCGTCAGCAGGTTGTCTATCCTTTTCCTGCTGCAGCCCAGGACCTGTGATGCCTGGGCGTAATCCATGCCCATATAATAGAAGAGCCACAGCGCTTCCCTGTACTGGGGAGCCACCCTGTTCAGGCATCTGGCGAGAACGTCGCTCATCTCGCTCTTCCATGCGGACTCCTCCGGGGATATCTCCTCAGAGGGCAGTTCCCCCGTTTCATCCTCGGGACAGAACTCAGGGCGGGAGAGCTTCAGCCTCCAGAAGCGGGCCGCCTTGTTCCGGGCGACTTTGAAAAGATACGCCCTGAACCCCCCTTCTTTGATGGAAGGCCTGTTCACCAGTATCACCGTGAAGCACTCCAGCATCAGGTCCTCCGCGTCGTGGATGTTGTGAAGGAAGCCGTCAAGATAAGCCGTCAGCGCGTCTGCGTAACGGATCATCAGCTTATCGCCCGCGGACTGATCGCCCGACAGGAACAGCCGGTACAGTTCGTGATCTGACATGGCCTCCCTCCTTGCCTGAATTGGTCTCTGCGCCGCGGATGTCTTAAATCTCACAGTCTGTCTTTACTTTTGGGCGCCTCTTTGCTATACTGTCTTATACGTGCGGATGTGATGGAATCGGCAGACATGCAAGATTTAGGATCTTGTGCCGCAGGGCGTGCAGGTTCAAGTCCTGTCATCCGCACCACTTTTATTTTTTGTCCCTGATCACGTAATAATGCCTCGCGATCCACTTCGAAAGGCCGTCAAGGCCGGGATACATCACTCTTTCGCTGATGTTGTGCTGGTCCAGAAGGTCCCTCACGTCCCATCTCACGTTCTTGTCTATGATGTACTTCACCGTGTTATCGGTATTCTCGTCCAGGAAGGCCTCTATGCCCTTCATGTTCATCGGCACCACAGAGAAGAAGGAATACTGGTTGATGATCCTCGGATCGTTGGAGGGCGGCTCCAGAATGACCATGGCTCTGCCGTCCATATCCCTGTCATAGCTTTCGGTGGTATCAACTATCGAATTGAGCATCCCCTCGGTGAAGATGTAGGAATGGTCCTTTTCCAGTACGCTGCGGTAGCGCTCCGGAAGCATCCCGTAGAGCTCCTTTAAGTCTATCCTCCAGACTATGCCGTCCCGTTTGTCGGTATCGTCTATATCGTTCTCGCTGGTGGCGAAATGCATCGCGATCAGGGAGGAATGGGTCCAGTCCAGAAGCCTCGTGGGCAGACCGTAATGCTGTCCCGTTATCATCTGCTTCCACACCGAGGAGGACAGCGAGGCGTCCTCTATGCTGGCGAACTTGGTGAAGCTGTTGAGGATGGGCATCTCGAGCTGGGACTCCAGTTCCCCACAGTTGCGCCTGAGGCTGGTGACCAGCCTGTAGGACGTATCCGGTATGCCCCGGTAGATGTAGTTGGTCCTAAGCCTCTTTATATCCGCGTTGTACTGCCGGTCGAGGATCAGCTCCATCGCGTCTTCAAGCTTTTTTATCTCAACTGTTCTGATCATCGTCCGACTCCGTCTCTATTCAACGCGCCACGACGCCATAAGCATAAGTGTCGCGGTGCAAACGAGCCCCGCCAGCAGGAAGGTCTCCAGCCCAGATGCCGCGGGCTGTCCCGTTCTGATGAAGTTGTAAACGAGTCTGGATGCCCCGATGACCATCATCCCGATCCCGCACACCAGAAGGGTCTTCCCCTTATCACTCAGATTCATTCGTGTCCTCCTTCCATAACGGCACAGTGATTTTTAACAAAAAAGGCCGTCTCACAGGAGACGGCCTGAGACTCTTACTGAGCCGCGCTCACCTTGGTGATGTGGGGATTGACTCCCTCATACCAGTAAAGGAATCCTTCCATGTCGATGACATCACCGATCTGGAGTGCCTGGACCGCCTTGTATACGTCGGTGTCCTTGTCGCACAGATAGGACTCCACCGTGAAGGTATAGGTGTTTCCGTCCAGGGATACGTTGAAGTACAGGTCGTCTCCCTCTGTGCCGGTCCCGTTCCACTTGTAGAGATAAGGTACTTCTTTTCCGTCAGCGTCCTTGCTGGGTTCAACGGTCATACCCTTGAAGGCAACGTACTCGTTCTGATGGGCAAGGAGCTCATCGGTGCCCAGAAGTGCGGTAACATCAAGAGCTTCCGCGAGCCAGGTGCCATCTTCGATCTCGATGGTGGCCCCTTCTGCGATCTCAACTTCTCCGCTCCATGCGGTCTTGAAGCCGGTCACCTTGACTTTCTGTCCGGCGCCGAGCTTTTCGAAGGTCTCCTGTGTGCAGGATGCGTTGTATACGAAGTATGCTCCGTCGGGATCCTGCAGATACAGAGTGGCCTTGTCATCCCACCATGACTGCTTTGCCTGGACATAGGCCTCGATGACGACTTCGGCGTCGAGCTCGGCGTCGACATACTCGGACCATGTCATGACTCCCTCACCCTTTGCGTTGGGATCGGGCTTTGCTTCTTCCTTGCCCTTGCCGCATGCCGCGAAGCTGACTGCCAGCATAAGGACGAGAAGAACTGCTAAAAACTTTTTCATTCTTTTCACCTCTTAATGTTTTCGTACGGTATCCGTACATAAGGATTATACCACATTTGAGACCGAATAAAGCATAAATCACCTTTTATTGGACGGTCAGGACACAGAGCCGGAAAAAAGGAGCGCCCCGTATCGAAGCGCTCCCGATGTGAGATATTGATAATTTACCGTGTTATGCGCGCCTGTTCCGCCTGGCAGATGCGTATACAACAGC
>CADBPP010000118.1 GCA_902796565.1 uncultured Eubacteriales bacterium
AGGCTCATCTGATACATGGCATAATCGTCGGGATAAGCGCTGTAGTTATCATCATACATAAGAATAGTACCTCTTTTCCTTTTCTGTAATGTGATTATATATCAGTATGCATACGGGGAACAACTTATTAATCTGAAAATAATCCGCACATTTTAAAGGACTGTACGGTCTTAGCGGATATATATGATACAGAACAACAATAAGGAGGCATATCATGCTTAACAGATCAGTCATCACAGGACGCCTTACGAAGGATCCCGTCATCAGAAACACCGAGGGAGAAAACCGCCTGGCGCTTTTCACTCTGGCAGTGGACCGCAATTACCGCGACGAAAACGGAGACAAGAGAGCGGACTTTATCCAGGTCAGTGCCTGGAACGCCCTCAGCGATGTGTGCGAAAAACATCTCAGAAAGGGGGATCTGTGCACGGTGGAAGGAAGTATACGTACCGGCAGCTATAAAAAGGAAGGATCCACGGTATACACCACCCGTGTCAACGCGGACTCGGTATTCCTCCTGCCCGGCGGGGGAAGGGATAAGAATGGGGCGGAGAGCCCGCGGGAGCTGCCCGAAGGCTTCGAGGAGATAACACAGGAACTGCCCTTCTGAGGCCCCTCTTCCCCATTTACTGTCTTTGTGATATACTGGCACCGGAAACATTCGGAGGTGCATATGATAGATCAGACATTATGGGATAAGTGCGTGGCCTTCCACGGGCACAGGTGCCCGGGCCTTGCCATAGGAGTAAAAGCGGCCGCCATAGCGCTGGATTTCTTCATGGACGATATAACGGATGAGGATCACCCGGGCATCACATGTACCAGCTCCACGTCCAAATGCCCATCAGACGGCATCAGATGCGTTCTGGGCATAGATGACGGCACAGGGCTTACTGTTGCCGAGAAGGAAGGGGAGCTCTGCTTCGACTTCGCCAGGGGGGGAAAGCACATTATCCTGACCACGCTCCCGGGGAAACACGGTCTCAGCGCAGAGGAGAACATCGTCAGGATCCTCATGGGCAGGGATCAGGATATATTCGATATCAAAACGAGATACTGATATATTCTGCCGATCATTTTACTGATAAGGCGGTCTCTTACGGCCGCCTTATTATTTTACTTACCCTGAGGTTGATTATTTTTTTTATACTGCTATAATGATTTTTGGCATATGTTTTTTCAGGAGGTTGAAATGGACAAGACCTTTCTTCAGCTGATCACCGAAATCAACTCTAAAATCAACGGTATCGTCTGGGGCGTACCGGTTCTGGTTCTCATCATCGCCACCGGCATCTACTATACCTTCAGACTGGGATTCTTCCAGATCCGGCACATCGGACTGGTCCACAGGAACACTCTGGGGGGACTTTTTTCAAAAGAAGAGGAGGGAAAGACCTCTTCCAAAGCCCTTTCCCAGTTCCAGGCCCTTTCCACTGCCCTTGCCGCCACGGTGGGCACTGGAAACATCGTGGGCGTCACCACTGCGGTCGTTGTGGGAGGACCCGGTGCCGTTTTCTGGATGTGGATATCCGCATTCTTCGGAATGATGACAAAATTCGCGGAAATAACCCTCGGTCTGTACTACCGTGAAAAGAATGATGACGGGACCTACAGAGGAGGCACCATGTATTCCCTGGAGAAGGGCCTCCGGCAAAGCAGGCATTTCGGATTCCTGGCTAAGCCCCTGGGCGTCCTGTTTGCTCTGTTCTGCATGTTCGCATCCTTCGGTATAGGCAATATGTCTCAGGTGAACTCCATCAGCGACAGCCTCAACTCATCTTTCGGCGTCCCTCTTATAGTATCCGGTGCAGTTCTGGCCCTCATATCCGGACTTGTCATAATCGGAGGCATCAAGAGGATCGGCCAGGTATGTGAGAGGCTCGTGCCCTTCATGTCCCTTTTCTATATAGCATGCACGCTGATAATAATCATCTCCAACGCGAAAGCGCTTCCTTACGCCTTTGCCGGCATATTCTCCAACGCCTTCAGACTCAGGGCAGTGGGAGGAGCCGCCGTAGGGATGCTGCTGAAGAACGCCTGCACCATGGGATTCAAGCGGGGAGTCTTCTCCAATGAGGCCGGTCTCGGCTCCTCCGTCATGGCCCACGTCAACAGTGATACTGCGGAACCTGTCAAACAGGGTATGTGGGGCATCTTCGAGGTGTTCGTCGATACAATCATCATCTGTACCCTCACTGCCCTGGTGATCCTCACCACCACCCTTCCCGGCAGCATGATCATGACCCGGGAAGAAATGGAAGCGGCTGCCGTCTCAACAAGACAGACTGCAATACTCCTTCCCGCGGATCAGGCTGCGGAGGGGCCGGTCTATCTTATAAACAACGAGCCCGTCGACATGGGGGACGGGGCTATGCCTTCCTTCAGCAACGTGTACGAATACTATCGCGGCAAGGACGGTGAGTTCGTGATGGAACAGAGCAACGGAGCCTCCCTTATGAACGTATGCTTTGAGAACGCCCTGGGGACCTGGGCAGGAAGGCTTCTTTCCGTAGCCATCGTACTCTTTGCCTTCTCGACCGTTATAGGCTGGTCCTGCTACGGCATCTCCTCTGTGGAGTACCTGTTCTCATCCAAATGGGTGCTGACGGTCTACCGCGTACTGTATGTGGCGGCGACCCTTATAGGCGCCACGATGAAACTGGGCCTCGTATGGGACATCTCAGACACCCTCAACGGCCTGATGTCCATCCCGAACCTCCTCGGGCTCCTTCTTATGGCCCCGACTGTGGTGGCCCTTACGGACAATTACATAAGAAGGACACTTCACAGGGAGACGATTGCCCCCATGATCTCATTCAGGGAAAAGTAAAATCAATCTCCGCAATAAACTCTTCATATGAATAAAAAGGCGTGACCCTGTGTCACGCCTTTATTGGTGTTTTAAGCCTATTTCGATATGACCCTGAAGCCGGGGCCCACCTTTATGTCCAGAAGCCGCTGAAGGGCTTTTGATTCCTGTATCAGTGCGTCTATCTGGTATGGCGGCAGCTGCAGCATGCCATAGATAAGGTTGAGCGCATAATCCTCCAGATACTCTGTGTCGCAGTCTATCCTGTTGTGAGCGTATGCGTTGGTGATCGCCCGAATGACCGTTACTCCGCACACCTCGTAAAGGGTAAGGTCTATGTCGCTCAGAGAAGGGTTGATGAGTCTTTTCTGAAGCTGGTAATAATGCCCCCTTCTTCCTGACTCTCCTTCGCCTTCGATCTCCCTCTCGCTTTTGATGTATTCCTCAAAGAATCTCATCAGCTTGGGGTTGTTGAACTTGACCTCCATGAGGACCCGCTGCTCGATGCCTATGCCCAGCTCGAGTTTGTAGTCCTTCTGTATCGCGTAGAGCCTTTCCGCTATGGTGTTGCGCATCTCCAGGACGAAATTGGTATAGATCTCATGGGCAAGGTTGTACTTGGAACCGAAGTAATAGGTAATAAGCCCGTTGTTTACCCCGGACTTTTCACTGATCTGCGCCAGCGTGGTAGCATCATATCCCTGATTATAGAACAGATCCCTCGCTGCGTTTATTAATCTCTGTCTGTTTTCCGTGTTCCTTCTGTTGGGTACGATCTTGTCCATTATTTCCTCATACTGTTTTATTCTATCATAAACGGGATGAGAATGACACATACTTATTTTCCATTTGCCAAAAGAAAACCCCGTTTTTCAGCCTGAAGCGTATTGCATTTCTGCGCACAAAAAGAAACGGCGGACAAACCGCCGTTTCTTGCAAGCAAGTCTAAATTAGAACTTCCACTGAGAAGTTGCTGCAGTCTTGCCTTCCGCCAGGTCGGCCTGAACTTTCTTCAGGTTCTCGTCTGTCATGTTGAACAGGAAGATCCAGCAGAAAAGTGCGATAACAGCAAGGATTAACGGAGCCAGTGTGTACAGGTTCCTGAGTCCTCCGATAACTTCGGTTGTGATTCCAACTTCGCCGGCATTGTATGCCTTCAGCCAGTTGGTATAGTCGAAGCTGTCGAGGAATGCGGTTGCTACCAGGGTGGTTACCAGATGGCATGCTGTAAGGCTCAGGTTGTAGATGGCCATGGTCAGGGTGTCAAGACGGGCACCGGTCTTCCA
>CADBPP010000119.1 GCA_902796565.1 uncultured Eubacteriales bacterium
ATGAGGAAAATCGACGTGCGCTGGCGTACGGAGATTTGACGAATGCGTACAATCCCGGAATGCGGCTTTATGCCGCTTCCGGTGATTGTTGTAAAGATAAATAAAAACTGCTATAATCTGTTTACAGATATAAACTACAGACGACCCTGTGAAAAAGGAGGGATCCATTATGGGAAAGGTAGCAATTCTGGGCTCCGGCAACGCCGCCTGCTCGTATTCGGCTTATCTCGGAAAACGCGGACATGAGGTGCACCTCTGGGACCAGCCCTGCTTCTGGGAGAACCTTGCGCCCATCAAGGAAAAGGGCGGCATGGACATGATCGGCGTGGATACAGGCTTCGGCCCCATCAGCCTGGTCACGTCCGACCTGGAAGAGGCCATTAAGGATATCGATATCATCATGGTCGTGGTTCCGAGCTTCGGACACAAGACCTTTGCGGAGCTTCTGGCTCCGTATCTGAAGGACGACATGATCGTGGTGCTGAATCCCGGCGCGGTATTCGGCGGCCTGGAGTTCCTGAACACGGTACGTAAATGCGGCAATAAGGCGAAGTTCATCGTCGGCGAGCTGGCGTCCAACATCTTCGCGTGCCGCCGTTCCGGCCCGACCCAGGTCAATATCCAGGGAAAGAAGGAGACCATCGAGACCGCTGCGATCCCGGCATCCCGCGTGAACGAGATGATCGCGCGCCTGGATCAGTTCTTCCCCGGGACCTATGTGCCGGTGAAGAATGCCATCGCCACGAGTCTCGGATACAACAACCTCATCATCCATCCGGCCGGCACCCTTTTGAATATGGGTCGTATCGAGAACACGGAAGGAAAGTTCGACTTCTACTGGGAGGGCCTGACTCCCGGCGTCTGCAAAAACATTGAGGCGGTCGACCGCGAGCGCATCGCCGTCGGCAGGGCGCTCGGCATCGAGCTCGAGAGCTTCATCGAGATCTCCCAGAAATACTACGGGCATCCGGAGAGAAAGACCGTTTACGATTTCTTCTCGCGCAGTGAGGTCCACGGCGGCTGGGGAACCTATACCGCGCCGCCCCATATGCACACCCGCTATGTGACCGAGGACGTTCCCTTTGCCCTTGTCCCGCTTTCCGCCGTCGCGAAGCTGGTCGGCGTGGAGACTCCGACGATCGACGGACTGATCGCCATTGCGTCGAACTGCAACGACGAAGATTATAAGACGACCGGCCGGACGCTGGATAAGGTCGGGCTTGCGGGCCTTGATGCAAAGGGCATCCTGGAAGTTTTTGAAAAAGGACTGTAACTACACGGAATCTCCAGATATTACGCGGGAACTTTGATTCAAAGGAAAAGAAGACTGGCTTTGAGGAGGACATGACTCTTGAAACAGAGTATTACGCTGGATATGATCCGCGAGGCGGCGGAAGCTCTGAAGGGGGTGGCTGAGCGCACGCCGATCGTTACGAGCCGGCAGCTTGGCGAAAACCTTCTGATGAAATCCGAAAACCTGCAGAAGACCGGTTCATTCAAGCTGCGCGGGGCCTTTAATAAAATCAGGACCCTTACGGACGAAGAAGCCTCAAGGGGCGTGATCGCGTGCTCCGCGGGAAACCATGCGCAGGGCGTGGCGCTTTCGGCAAGCCGCCTCGGCATCCGCTCCGTGATCTGCATGCCGGAAGGCGCACCGGTGCTGAAGGTGGAAGCGACCCGAAGCTACGGCGCAGAGGTCGTGCTGGTTCCGGGCGGATATGATGACGCCGCTAGGGAAGCCGCGCGGCTCGCGGAGGAGAAGGGCTATACCTTTGCGCATCCTTTCAACGATCCGTATGTCATTGCCGGACAGGGGACCATCGGCCTGGAGATCCTGGAGCAGGTCCCCGATGCGGAACAGATCCTGGTCCCCATTGGCGGAGGCGGCCTTGTGAGCGGCATCGGCGCCGCGATCAAGCAGCTGAGGCCAAACGTCCGGGTCATCGGCGTACAGGCGGAGACGGTACCGTCCATGTTCGTGTCGAGGCGGAACGGGGAGATCACCACGGTACGCGACCGCGCGACCATTGCGGACGGCATCCACGTACTGACGCCCGGGGACCTGACCTTCGCGCTGACGGAACGCTACGTCGATGACATCGTGACAGTCAGCGAGGACGAGATCGCGGCGGCCATCGTGGCGCTTCTGGAGGGCCCGAAAACCGTTGCGGAAGGAGCCGGCGCGACCGGCGTGGCGGCTTTTCTCTTTGAAAAGGTCGATACATCCCTGAAAACGGTCGCGGTGGTCTCCGGAGGAAACGTGGACATCACAACGCTGTCCCGCATCATCACAAAGGGTCTTCAGAAGTTCGGACGCATCGCCCGGCTTACGACCAAGCTCGCGGACCGCGCGGGAAGCCTGGCGAAGCTGCTTGCCCTGGTCACGGAGAGCGGCGCAAACATCCTGAACATCGAGCATGAGCGGGAGGATGCCAAGGCGGAGGTGAATTCCTGCGTCGTAACACTGACTCTGGAGACCCGTGACCGGGATCACATCCGGTCCATCCGGGCCGCCATGCGCGGGCAGGGCTATCCGCTGTTTGATTGAAAAGCACATGAAAAAGACGAAAGGCTGCTTCGGCCTTTCGTCTTTTTTTCATATCTCCGTATCCTGACGCGGTCCCCGCGTTTCAGAAGGATCAGCTGATCCCGGCAAGCAGTCCCTCGAGCAGCCGCCATACCTTCGGTACGGAATCCAGATGCAGTTTTTCATGGATCGTATGGGGATCCGAAAGATCCGGACCGATGCTGATCATATCCAGCTCCGGTTTCAGGGTCTTGAAGGTACCGCATTCGAGTCCCGCGTGGAGCACTGCGACAATGATTTCTTCCCCATTCTGCTCAAGGTAGATTTCCTTCGTCAGAGCGAGCAGTCTGCTGTCCGGGTCGTAGGGCCAGGGATCCGCCATTTTAACCAGATCGGTCTCATATCCGCATTCGGCGGCAAGAGCGAGCTGTGAAGAAAGGAGCTCGGACTCGAGTTCCCCAACGCAGCTGCGGATATAAGTGGAGCCGGTTATGCCGTTTTCATTCAGGGCAAACAATCCGAGATTCGAGGAGCTCTCGGGCAGGCTCTCTTCTGCTGCCATCCAGGTGTTAACGCCGTCGATGATCTCCGTCATGAAGCGCAGGGCAGCGTTCTTTTGTTCGTCGCTGACGACCTTCGGCAGCTGGCCTTCTTCGGTCAGATCTAAACGGATGCTGTCCTCGATCCCCGCATACTTCTTTTTCAGTTCGTCGAGCCAGGAGTCCGCCGTTTCTTTCAGCGCGTCCCGGTCTTCCGAAGCAATGACGATGCAGCAGGAAGCCTTTGCGGGGATCGCATTTGACGCGGTCCCGCCTTCAAAAGAGGAGAGTTCGAAAGCGATTCCCTTCTCATCCAGCCCTTTCAGGAAGGTGGCCAGGCCGATCAGACCGTTCAGCCTGCCTTTGCCGATCTCGATTCCGGAATGACCGCCATTAAGGCCTGTGAGCGTAAGCGCGACGGCAAGGTCGCCGGAAGGATCCTTAAGCTCCGCCGGAGCCGAAATGCGGACGGAATCGCCCGCCGCCGTACTGACCAGGACTTCGTCGGAGGCTTCGTTGTCGATATTGATCAGATACGAAGCGCCGTCCAGCCAGGAAGCATCCAGCTGAAAAGCTCCTTCCATACCGTCTTCCTCGTCCACGGTGATCAGCGCCCGGACGGGCCCGTGGGCCATTTTCCCCTGCGCGACCGCCATGATCATGGCGCATCCGGCGCCGTCATCCGCCCCGAGAGAGGTCCCTTCGGCAGCAAGCGTATTGTCTTTCAGATACCGGATCACGGTGACAGGGTCGTTAATGGGATCGAATTCCTTCCCGTCCTCGACGGCGACGACCATATCCATGTGTCCCTGCAGGATGCACAGGGGAAGGTCTTCCATCCCCTTTGTTGCGGGAATATCGAACATGATGTTTCCGGCGTCGTCACGGACGGGATCCAGACCCTGTTCCTTTGCCCAGTTCATAAAGAACTCGCCGATCTTTTCTTCATGATGGGAAGGACGGGGCACGTCCGCCATCAGGAGAAAGTCGGAAACGACGCTTTCGATGATCTCTTCGTCGCTCAGGGACGATGCCGGCGCTCCCGCCATGCAGAATTCGAGGACTTCGGCTTCCGCATACTCGCCGTAGAGTTTCCCGAAGGCGGCTTCCGCCTCATCCTGCGCGGCAGATTCCTGTTCCTCGCCGCCGGAAGCATAGTGCCAGGTGATGTTCCCGTCTTTGTCGAAGGTCTGCCAGGCTTCTTCCTCGGCAGCGAGCCCATCTCCGGCTGCGGAGATCCTGCCGATGTAATGGTGGCCGGCAGCATAGAGCCTGCCGTCCTTCACCGCCAGCGGATTGGCCGTTCCGCCGCTTTTTACATATCCGAGATATGCCGGCCTGCCGTCCTTGTAGCAGTAAAGCTCCGCGCCGACTGCGGCGCCTGTGCCGTTTCTGGTGTCGTAAAGACTCTCGGAAATCAGCAGTATGTCCGTATCGTTCAGGACCGCATTTGCGTATCCGCGTCCGAAATAGAACTTCCGGTCCACGATCTCGGTAAAGGTATCGCAGTCTTCGAACTCCGCCGTACTTTCGTGATCCGCAATAATTCCCTGATCCGGTTTTGCCGCGGCTTCCGCAGCCGCCGTCCCGTTCCGCACGGGGAAGCCCTGGGGAGCGCCTGCGAAGACGTTCATGCTCAGCATACTGACCGCCGCCAGAAAACAAATCAGCTTTTTCATGTTCTGCAGCACCTCCTTAATTCTTTGCCGCTGCCAAAAAAATCCGCTTTCATTATAACAGCTTGATACCGCACTGGCTACAGGAGATCATTTCGGAGCGAAGCTTTTTCCGGATCATTTATGAGAGGATTTGAAGACAGAAGGAACAAAAAAAGAAAAGCCCCGGATTTGGGACTTTTCCGATAGTGGAGCCAATGGGACTCGAACCCACGACCTCCTGCATGCCATGCAGGCGCGCTCCCAGCTGCGCCATGACCCCGTACGCTAAAAAGGATACACTATTTTCTCCTTTTTTTCAAGGACTTTTTCATGGATTCCGGGTTGCCTGCAGAACGTATGCGAATAAGCTGTCGGACCGCTCCGTGCTCCGCACTCCCGCGATCCTCATTTGTCAGGAACTTATTCTATAAAAAAGGAGGAGCCCCGGTCAAGTTCACCGGGGCAGGTATTATGAAAAAAATCTATTCAGCTCTGCAGCAACCACTCTCTTTGTACGATTTCATGATAATACAGAAAAGTGAATGATTTTTGTTCCGTTTGTAAATGTTTTTCCCTGGACATGTAAACAAATTATGAACAAACGCAGAAGCCGGATC
>CADBPP010000120.1 GCA_902796565.1 uncultured Eubacteriales bacterium
GCATCTCAACATTTTAAGATCTGTTTGACATTGTAAAATCAGCAGTTCCATCCTATAATTAAGTTGCTTTTAATATTATCAACCTCCTGCACACCCTTCCAAGGCGCGCAGGGACTTACCGAGGTGTTTATAATGAGTGAGTATGTAGGTGACGGCACTACCCTGTCGCTTGATGAAAAGCTTGAGCGGAATAAAGCCGGTGCATATGACCAGTGGGCCGTGGTTACAGATCCAGATTATGCAGCCACTGTGGTTAATGAGGACGGCAAATTTCTTAACGAGCCTTATCTTACCCCTGGCGATGTAAGCAAGCGTCTTGGATGTGAAAGGAATAAATTCCGCAAGCTTGCCACGGAAACTTTCCGTGACTGCCTGGTTGATATTACGGAACGCGACAATGAGGATCCCGAAGGAGGCCTTGGCCGTCAGAACAGAGCTAAAACGCTCCTTTCAACCCGGGATCTTGAGATCATGAAGATCATCCTTCATTACAAAGAACGCGGCGTATCCGATAATGATATCAAGGAAGAGATCGTCAATCGGAAAAAGGGAATAATCAAGATCAGGAAAGATGCTGATGGGAAGGAACAGCTCCCGGCAGATCCTGCGTTTCAGAAACTGATCCGCGACGTGATGCTCCAGACCGCTGCTGCAACTGGAGAAGTATATTCCCGCCAGTTAGATAAAAAAATTGACCCGGTAAAAAAGACGGTTGACTCCATACAGGATCGCATAGATGCCGCTTTTGCTGAATCAGTTGAAACTTCTGTTGAAAATGAGCGGCTTAAGCTGAATCTTGCAGCGAAGGAATCCGAGATCGAAAACTTGAAAAAAGATGCTGAGGAGAAAATCGCCCGGCTGGAAGCTGAACTCGAGGAAGCAAGGGCTAAAAAGCGGCCCTGGTTCAAATTCTGGTGATCCGGAACTGAA
Organism: uncultured Eubacteriales bacterium; assembly: GCA_902796565.1. Taxonomy (GTDB): domain Bacteria; phylum Bacillota; class Clostridia; order Eubacteriales; family Anaerofustaceae; genus RUG14186. The sequence goes on from CADBPP010000120.1 coordinate 931, forward strand.
GGTTGTACAGATTGTCTGTGCAGCCTTCTTTTTTTGTCCTTAACTTTACCCTGTTCTACCTGCCTCCCGCGTGATGCCGATGAGGCTCTTTCCCTTACGATTTGCTGTTTATCACCCACATCCGCCCCGTAAATCCTGATGCTAAACGATTTAGCATCTAATTTATCATCTAAATCGCTCTTTGTCCCCCACCTCTGTGCCCTTTGCAGGAGACCTCTGCCATTGTTGATACGAGATGCTATCGACATGCTATTGTAATCAGCAACAATTGATGATAAAATCGATGTTGATGATGACATGATATTATATCAACATAATAGCAACTAAAACCATTGAAAATGCTTAGTTTATAGTTGATATAAGTCATTTTTTAGAAGAATTTCGTGTTCATCATAGATCATGTGAGCTTTTTCCAGGCAATCGCCATTATACAGGACCAGGCTCGAAACATTATGCCATAAATGCTATAATATTATAGCATTTAAATTATAATATTATGCTGTTTATGCTATAATATTGTAGCATTTAAATTATAATATTATGCTGTTTATGCTATAACTTTATGCTGTTTTTGCTATAATATTATAACAAAACCCGTTTATTTTTCCCTGACCTATTGATATTTACCGGTCAAAAGTGATACCCTTAATACGTCGTTCCATTCACGTATTAATCCCAAAACAGGCTCTGCCGGCGGTATAAACCATGAATTTCGATAAAAGTCGTTATCCATTGCTTCTAAGCAAAGAAGACAAAGCTACTTATATAGCCCTTGCCGAACATTTCCAGAAGTCCCAGGCATCCTTGATGTTTAAGCTTTACGAAATGTACCATTCAGTATTAGAGCAGGGCGGTGAGAGACTTCTTCGTATAAGAAGCTCCAATACCTTCGGAGACGAATTTTCTCTGGACCGGAAAGAAACAGTCATGCTTATGTTCCTGTCCAGCGACAAAAGCACACTTGATGAAGCAGCCCGCAAGGCCGGAAAGACCCTCAAAAACTATATGATAGACCTTGTAAAATGCGGGCTGTATTTCAACGGCTTTACCGGTTCCAATTACAGGGCGGAAGAACCCGTTATAAACGAGCCGCCGCCGGATCCCCCCGTCAAAAGAAAGCGCGGCCGTCCGAAAGGAAGTACCTCGGCCAAGTCAGGCCGTCCCGTTCAAGAAAAAAAGCCTGATCCGCCAGTAATAACATTTTCTGCAAAGCCCCCTGCGGACCCTTTGCCCAGCCCATCAGTTCAGGCAATCCCTGAATCTGAGCGGCTTCCGCGCAGGATAGAAGAGCAGCAGACCGATGGCGACGATCTTTCAAACGATGACATCTTCAATATGTTAAACAACGGAGACATCTCCGTTTTATGAGTAATCAACCACAAACCAAAGGAGAGACCTAATGGCAATTTTATCTGTAGATGTAGGAAACGGTTACGTTAAAGCTTTCGCGGTGACAGAAAGCGGCGACGGATACAAGATCAGGGAGAACGAAAGAGGGGAGCTCAACGAATCCCTTTCCTTTGAGACCATCGCCATTCCTGACGAAAGGAAGTTCAGGTTCAATCCTGACAAAAGGACCCTCCCGGGAACCTATGAGATCTGCCTCGACAATAAATACTGGCTCATCGGCGAGATGGCCTATATGCACAAGGGCAGAAGGAACTGGGGCACCGGCCGCCAGCATGTCGTGTCTGACAGTTACCTTTACTGTGTTACGGCGGCAATGGACATGTTTGAGGAGCCTTCCAACGGCATCCTTGATATCACGCTTCTTTTAGGCGTCCCTTACTCCGTATATCATGATTATTTCAAGGAGAACGGCGAATACGACAGCGACCTGGCGAAAAGCCTCCTTGGCAAGAGCTTCCATGTAACCCACGGCGAGCGTGAGATGATCGTCAAATTCTCCGACGTCCGCATCTATGCCCAGGGCTGCGGTGCATACTATTCCAACATCCTTTCTACCGACGGCCGCGGTAAGTCCAAAGAGGCAGTCGAAATGATCGACAGCGTCATGATCGACGTCGGCTACAAGACGACCGATGTTGTGGTCTACACCCTCAACAAGCGTCTCAGGGCTTTTGAGACGATGGAAGAGTACTGCTTTTCCATGGATGCAGGCATGCGTAACGTGATCGAAAAGATCCCCGAGTTCCTCTTTGACCATACCGGCGTCGATTTCACACTCGAGGAGATCGACGAGGGAGTTATCAACGGCACAAACTCCGTGCGCCTCGGCAGGGAGATGATCTCCTTCGAAGAACCGCTGAAAGAGAAGAGCGAAGTCCTTGCCAATGACATTTATGAGGAGCTCAGGCGCCGGGAGGAAAAAGTCATAAAGACATGGCCCTACATCTTCATTTCCGGCGGCGGAAGCACTCACGTTTATCCGTACCTCAAGAAAAAGATCCCGCTCCTTGAGATCATCCCGGGAGATGCCACATTCGCAAACGCCCGCGGGTATGTCAGCTGGTATAAGCTCGAGGAGACCGTGGCAAAGCGCAGGGCCGCTGCTGCGAAAGCAAAAGCAGAGAAAAAGGCAGAAACTGAATCAAAAGACAGCGAATGATTTTACCGGCCAGGGGTTTTAAACCCCTGGCTTTTTAGAACTCCTGTCTTTCGAAAGCTTCTTCTCCATAGACCCACAGCCCCTTCCCGCTAGTCCTCGCTTCACTTTCGATCTCGTCAAATACAGTTTTGTCGCCCGAATCATCGTAATATACAGCCTCTGCCATTCCTTCAGACAGCAGGACGCCCTGCAGTGTGGATATCCTTATTGCGTCCGGATCAAGATATGCATCCGCCCGCGGCATTTCCAGCCAGACGATCCGCAGGAGTCTGCCATATTTGTCGGTATCCGACGGCGATTCTCCTATGTCCTTTGACAGGTATAGGATCACATCTTCCCCCGATGGGGCCATTTCGTATATCAGTTTCTTTGTGTATGCCGCAGCCATCTCTCCGTAATCAGTCGCCCTTGCGTACCCTGCAGCTTCTGCCTTCCCGGATTCCGGCGTATTGACTTCCAGGAGCCTTACATGTCTTTTTTCACCGTTCTTCAGCTCGACGAGCAGCGTATCCCCGTCCGTTACCGTGACCACCTTCACAGGTTCGGCCCAGGCAGGGCAGGAGAGCAGTCCGGGTGTTTCCGTCCAGCTCCTTTCATCTGTCATTAAGTTTCGCGAAAGATCAGCCCCTGTCAGCAGTTCCCGGATGCCGTTTTCAGCATCTCTTAAGCCGATCTCATTTTCTTCACGGGCCTTGCCGTCAGCCTCTGGCGCTGGATGCTCCAGACTTTCTTCAGCTACCGGTGTTATTTCCCCGTTGACGTGCAGTGCCTTTCTTTCATGCTTTTCACCTCCATGCCCAAACACGGCAGGCCCATAAGCAAGGATACATACGACGATCCCGATCGCTGCCCCGGCCGTCATTCTTTTTCGCTTTCTGACTCGTTCCTCTTCATATGGCATCATTGCAGCGCTCCGACAAATATATATTTGTTTTTATTTATCCTATCATATCCTTCCAAAATGTGCTATATTAATTGCATCAAAATATATTTGTTTTTATTTTGGGGGTCTGATGAGAGAAAATATAAAAAGGATGGCAGGGGAACTGCTCTTTGGAAGGCAGTCCGAATATGAAAAGGAAGATGGCCTTTTTACGTATGTCGAGACCGGGAACGCGCGGTCTGTTGAGGACAGCTGGCGTGATTTTGCAAAATACGGTAAGGATTCCTTTATTGCGGGCGTTGCTTTTGCCGTAATGCTTCTCCATATCCTTCTCATGTCAGTCCTGTTTATTGTCTCGGTCGTCAGCCTGACACCCCGCTACCTTCCGTCCAATCCTGTTTACATCCTCCTCTGGACAGCGGGGCCCGCAGCACTGTGGACGTGGTCCACGAGCCTAAAGTTCTGGCAGTTCTACAACCGCAAGATGCTCACCCTTTACGAATCGTTCGCCGCAGTCATGGTCATGGTCCTCCTGCAGCTCCTCAGGTTTCTGTTCAAACCGGTACTTTTCCTATGCTTCCTGATCCCGGTAACGAGGGAAGTCACAGCGAATATGCTTGTGGGCCTTGCAAGGGGAGTCCTCGTTTTTACGTCCGTCGTGCCTACAGTGTTCCTCACCGTCATGGCCGGCAAGCATTTCTCCGACAAGTACACGAAGCAGGAGATCGAACACTTCGTCGTGACCAGGGATATGGATCTCCGCGAGAACAAGGGATTCAAGTACGACCTTAAGGTCATTAAGGAGATGGATACCGGGGAAGTTTTCACGATAACGGAAGATTCGAGGTTCCTCCATACCTTTGCCGACGGCACCACCGGTACCGCAAAGACTTCCTCGGTCCTTACCGTAGCAGTTGCGGACGATCTCGACCAGAAGGCATTTAATACCGATTACCAGAAAAAGGAGGCCGCAAAGCGCCTGAAGAGCGGGGAGTTCGAGGTCGTGGAGCCGTTCGACGACCAGACGTTCTCGATAGATAAAGTACGCCCCTCCTATACGCCGGACAGGCGGGAGATGGCGGAGCGGCAGGAAGCCTATGATTTCCTCAGGTTCCAGGCGCCGTCTGCGGGGATCACCGTCGTCGCCCCGAACGCTTCCTGGTCTGACGAGGTCTACAGCCTCGCTGTTTCCCGGGGCTTCAGGGTAAACCGCATCGATCCCATGCCGGACGCGGACGGAAAGCCCAAGGAAGGTTTCAAAGGTTTCAACCCGCTTTTCGTGTCCCCGCGGCTCCGCGGGCAGGAGAGGGAAGTGGATATCACGAACAAGGCAAACATCTTCGCGGACGTCCTCGCCGGCATCTTCGAGAGGGGCGGCGGCGGCGACGTCTACTTTAAAAACCTGAACTCCACATGGACGATCGCCACCTGCATGCTCGTCATGCTCGCCTACGACCCGGATGAAGACCCGAAGCGGAACGTGAGCCAGCCAAACCCGGCGGACATCCAGAACATCCTCAACAACCCTGACAACGCGAGGGAATACCTCCTGAGGTTCGCATACCGCTACGGCAGGTCCCAGACACTTTACAACCAGAACGGCGAGGAACTGGGCACCTTCGGAGGCTATTCCTTCGCGGGCCACGATGACGAGTTCGAACATTACAGCCGGCTCATCTCCACCAACGGCGGCGCCCAGGCGCTGCAGGGCATAAACTGCGGGATCTACCAGTACGTCTGGGACACGTTTTTCCGCGACATCCTCGGCGCCAGAAGGGAAGACCTTTACGACCAGGCAAACGGCCTGCGCATGCAGGTGAACAAGCTCCTCGGCCACCGCTATATCCGTTCCGTGTTCTGCGTTCCGGACCGCCTCGCGGTAGACCTTGACGAGATCCTTGCGGAAGGACAGATCACCTGCGTCAATTACGCCCTCGAGCTCGGAAAGTCCGTCTCCATGGCCTTCGGGCAGAGCTGGATCCTGTGCTACGGCAAGGCGGTCACCAGGCGTCCCGGGAACGAAAAGACAAGGCTCCTCCATTTTAACTATATCGACGAGTTCTCATCCATCGTCCACCCCGACATCGATGAGTTCTTCACGCTGCACAGGCAGTACCGCTGTGCCAACCTCGTAGCGCTTCAGACACTTGACCAGATGTCGAAAAGCCGCGATACCGAATACATGCGCGGGATCCTTCTCGGCAACTGCGCCACTCAGATCGTTTATGGCAGGCTTTCCACCACCGAGATGGACATCTACGAAAAGATGGCGGGAAAAGCCCCCGGCAGCCTTGAGCAGGACACGGTCTCCGAGACATCCATCACATCCGAGAACCCGTCCTACAGCTGGTCGAGAAGGACGACGATGCAGCAGGAAAACCGTATGGAAGGCAGCCAGCTGCGCTACAGGGATTTCCAGACCGTCACCGTCTTCACCGTACGGAAGAACACGCCCGTCCCTCCCTTTGTCGGGAAGGTAGACTTCCTGCCGGC
>CADBPP010000121.1 GCA_902796565.1 uncultured Eubacteriales bacterium
GAAATGAGTTCTTCGAAGGTTATCTCGCGGCCCAGTTCCGCGGATCTGTAGATCCCGTCGATGATAGCCTGGTTGTATATGATCTGGGAAGAGGGCACGGGGGCCGGTCCGTCGGTCTTGATCGCATCGAGGAACGAACGTATCTTCATTTCGAACAGCTTGAGCCACTCCTCCTCTCCGGTGTCAATCTTGGGGATCACGGTCTGGACTCTCTGCCCGAGCTCGTCCCTGTAGATCGTAAGGGGACCGACAGAGCCGTTCCAGCAGTCGGTGGACGGGATCCTGAGCGCGGCTTCCGTACCCAGGATGACTGTGTCGCCCGGCGTGTTCAGGTGCATGGCCCATGAGATCCTGAAGTCAAGTATTATGTCCCCTTCAAGTCTGATGAAACCTGCTGCGAAATCATCGACGCCGAACTGTTCCGCTCCCTCTTTCCCGAGAGGATTATACTGCGGGTTTTTCCCGAAAAAGTCTGAAGTGTATCCCGTGATCGTGACCGGTTTCGGGTATCCGATGGCATTCAGCACCATGTCAAGTGAGTAGCAGCCTATATCTCCCATGGCTCCTATGCCGGCTGTATCCTTCCTGAAGAAAGAGGAGTTCCCGGGTATGCCTCTTCTCCGGCCGCCGCCTGTCTGGATATAATAGATCTTTCCGAGAGTACCGGATTCGCATATCTTTTTCACCAGCTGCATGTTGGCGTCAAATCTGGGCTGGAAGCCGAGTGTTACGAAGGCTTTGCTCTTTTTCTCGGCCTCCACTATCCTTTGCGCCTCTTCCAGGGTGTCCGCAAAGGGTTTTTCGAGCAGGACCGGCAGGTCGTGCTCAAGGGCGTATACCGCGCAGCTTGCGTGCTGGCTGTTGTATGTGCATACGCTGACTCCGTCAAGATCTTTTTCATTGTCTATGAGCTCTTTGTGGGAGGGGTAGAAACGGACTCCCTTAAGTCCGAACTCCCCGGCCGTCTCCTGGGCTCTTCCGGGGATCAGGTCGGCCATGGCGACTATCTCCATGTCCGGCTGTTTAAGGTAATTCTGTATATGGGCGTGCGAAATGCCGCCGCATCCTATGATTCCGATTCTGAATTTACGGTCATTCATCTTTCTGCTGTCTCCTTATCTTTTTTCTATTTTTAATACAGAGACAGGACCGATGTGCCGGTCCCGTCATTTTTTCACCACTCAAATGATTTGAGATATTCAATGCTCGTCTTCACGCAGTCAAGTCTGGAGAGGCCCATGGAAGGCTCGTCCTGCTCGACTATGACCCATTCGGCGCCTGCCTTGACGGACGCATCGATGATGGCCGGCATATCCTGCATGCCGTGGCCGCAGGGACGGAACTCGAATGTGGAGGGCTCGTCGTCCTTCTTGTCATCATCCATGCCGATGAGAGCATAGAGATGCTCGGGAAGCTTGCCGCTTATGTTGAAGTCCTTGAGATGGACCACCGGCGCTCTTCCGGCATACTTGAGCAGGTATTTCGCGGGGTCTTCGCCGCCTACGTTCACCCAGCAGGTATCAAGTTCTGTCTGGAGATTTTCCTTCGGGATCCTGCTGTACAGGATGTCGAGGCCGTATTTACCGTCTACTTTTCTGAATTCGAAATCGTGGTTATGGTAAAGGAGGATGAGGCCGTATTCACGCGCCTTTTTGCCCAGTTCGTTTATTTCGTCTATCATGGCAAAGAAATGGTCTCCGCCGGGTCTGCGCTCTTCCGTGACGTAGGGAACCACTATGTATTTGCAACCGATCCTTCTGTAGATATTGAAGGTCTTGTCCGGTTCGTTGATCATGTCAAGGATCGGAACGTGTGCGGAGATCGGCACCAGCTCCAAAGCATCACAGACGCCCTTGACGTATTCCGGGGAATGGCCGTACAGTCCAGCCAGTTCAACGCCGTCATAACCCATTTCCTTCACTTTGCGGAAAGTCCCTACGATGTCGGCCTCAGCCTCGTCGCGGATCGAATAAACCTGAACACCAATTGGCAATGACATTTTTATGTCCTCCTGAAAAAATATGTCGGTATTACGGAAGAGCACGTATCTCTTCCCACAGGATGATTATATATTAGCTGTGCATCAGAATCAAGGATTTTCGCTGTCTTTTTGTGCCTATTCCGCATTGACTTTTAC
>CADBPP010000122.1 GCA_902796565.1 uncultured Eubacteriales bacterium
ATCGCCCATACCGCTTCCGCTTCGGTGGCGACGGTCTTCGTGTCCAGGATCTGGGGCAGCGCCTTCATAAGCGCATGCACCTTCGTGACCACTTTCATCATGTTCGTTATAGGAGAGAGCATCCCGAAGAACTACGCTTCCACCCACGCAGACAGCTTCAGCGTCAGAAACGCCGGGGCCATCCTTCTTATGGTGAAGGTCCTCACACCGGTGTCGTGGCTCTTTTCATTCATAAGCAGCGTGCTCTCGAAGATCATCCGTGAGAGCGACGAGCCCTCGGTCAACGAGGAGGAACTGCACGAGATCATCGACAACATCGAGGAAAAGGGCACTCTGGAGAAGGAAAAGACTGAGCTGATACAGTCCGCCCTGGAATTCGACGACACCACCGTCCAGGATGTGCTCACCCCCCGCATCGACATAGTGGGAGTGGACGATTCCATGAGCCCTTCCGAGATCATCGGGGTGATAAAGAACTCCAGGCATTCCCGCCTTCCGGTGTTCAGCGGCAGCATCGACAACATCACCGGGATACTCAGTATCAGGAAGTACATCAGAAGCTATCTCGAGAAGGGGGACGGAGTCGTTCTCTCCGAGATATGCGAGGAGCCCTACTTCGTCTACAAGACAATACCCATCGACGAGCTTTTGAAAAACATGAGCTCGAGGCGCATAAACATGGCGGTGGTGAACGACGAATACGGCGGCACCCTGGGCATCATCACCGTGGAAGACGTGCTGGAGGAGCTGGTGGGAGAGATCTGGGACGAGGACGACGTGGTCAGGCATGACATAGTCCCCCTGGGAGGAAACCGCTTCGAGGTCACCGCGGACATGGCCGCCGAGGACGCCTTCGAATTCATGGGATACGACGATTTCGATCCCGATGAGTTCGAGCACAGGACCGTGGGTGCGTGGGTGCTGGAAAACTTTGAGTACATGCCGCAGAAGGGCGACAGCTTCACATGGGGCCCGATGAAGGTCACCATAACGGAGGCCGCTCCCAACAGGATCGTGAAGGTGATCATCGTTTACGCAAAGGAGGAAACTCCCGATGCTTAGAGCTGTACTTATGATAATACTGTTCATTCTCTTCTCCGCGTTCTTCTCAGGTTCGGAGACCGCCTTCGCCTCCGCCAACAAGCTGAGGCTCCGCAGGAGCGCCGAGGACGGGGGAGCCGCGGACAGACTGGCCGCGGATATATCGGAGAACTATGACGAGGCGCTGTCGGCGATACTCTTCGGCAACAACCTGGTGAACATCGCCGCCTCCTCTGCCACCACGGTGCTTGCGATGACCCTGACCGGCGATGAGACCGGTGTGGCCCTGGCCACAGCGATCATCACCGTGGCGATCATCATATTCGGGGAGATAGCCCCCAAGATCGCCGCGTCCCGCATCAGCAACGCCATGTGCAGGGCAGTGGCATATCCCCTCAAGGCCGTCATGGTGGTGACCCGCCCCGTGGTGTGGCTGATGGACGCCCTGCTCGGGCTTCTCGGAAGGCTGTGGGGAAGCGACACCGATCCCGGCTCCGTCACCGAGGAGGAGCTGGTGACCATCATCGAGATGGTCGAGGACGAAGGCGTCATCGACGAGGAGCAGAGCGAGCTTCTGCAGAGCGCCATCGAGTTCTCGGACATAACCGCCCAGGAGGTCATAACCCCCAGGGTCGACATGGTGGCCATAGACATCGATGACAGCTTCGAGGATATTCTGGATACGGTGAATTCATCCCCCTACTCCAGGATCCCGGTATACCAGGACACTGTGGACAACATCATAGGGGTCCTGTACCTGAACCGCTTTTACAGGCAGGCCCTCGACCGCGACAGCTTCGATATCCGCGACATGCTGATGGATGTGCTCTACATCCCGAAGACCCTCAAGCTGCCGAACGTTCTTTCCCAGTTCAGGAAGAAGCAGCAGCATCTTGCCGTGGTCACGGACGAATACGGCGGCACCCTGGGCATCATCACCATGGAGGACGTGCTGGAGGAGCTGGTGGGAGAGATCTGGGACGAGACGGACACCGTGGAAGCGGATATCGTGCACATCAATGACGAGACCTATATCGCCAGCGGCGACATGAGCATATATGACTTCCTGGAGGAGCTGGGGATCGATCCCGACAGCTTCGAAGGGGACTACACCACAGTGGGCGGCTGGGCCACGGAGATGCTCTCCACCTTCCCGAAGAAGGGCGACAGCTTCGATTACAGGGGCATCTCGGTAACGGTGCTGGAAGCCGAGGACAGAAGGGTCCTCAAGGTGAGGGCCGTCGTAGGCGATACTGAGAATGAAGAGTGACACCGCTCTGAAAGGAGATCCAATGGTTCGAGCATCCATCGCGATGGCCGTATATAACGGCGAAAAATACCTTCCCGCACAGTTGGACTCCATAGTGGGCCAGATGGGAGGAGATGACGAGCTGGTGATAAGCTATGACCGTTCATCGGACGGCACCCTTGAGCTCATACAGGGCTACGCCGGCAGGGACACAAGGGTCAGGGTCGTAATGAATCCTTCATCGGGCATAACCGGGAACTTTGAGAACGCCCTTAAGAACTGTGCCGGGGAATATATCTTCATCTCCGATCAGGATGACGTATGGGCGCCGGAGAAGATCGAAAAGGTGCTGGAATGCTTTGAGGCCACCGGTGCTGACATGGTGGTGCATAACGGGGTCCACACCGATGAGGACCTTCATCCCGTAACGGACAGCTTTTTTGAGATATATCCCATAGTGGGCAGAAGCCTTATCCGAAACATAGTCAGCGCGAGGGTCAGCGGCTGCACCACAGCCTTCACCAAGAGGATAAGGGATCTGATCGTCCCCATACCCCGCATACAGGATTACGACCACTGGAACTTGTGCGTCGCCCAGGCGGCGGGGAAGGTGGCCTATCTGGACGAGGAACTGATACTTCACCGTCTCCACGGCGGTAACGCCACGATGCCCGGAGGGCAGAGGAGGCCCCTTAAGGACATAATCCGCTCAAGGTGGGGACTTATAACCAATCTTATCAAAAGGAGCAGGCAGGCCTGAGCCGCCTGAAAGAAAAAATGAAAATACTGGTAACCGGAGCCAGGGGGCAGCTTGGGACTGACCTGGTGATGAGACTGCAGGAAGACGGATACGAGGTCGTCCCAACGGACGTGGAGGAGATGGACATAACGGACATGGCGCAGGTCAGGGAATGGATCAGCCGGGAGAAGCCGGATGCCGTGATGCACTGCGCTGCCTGGACCAACGTGGACGGGGCGGAAGCCAACGAGGAGGCCTGCCGGCGCATCAACGTCACCGGCACAGAGAATATAGCCAGGGTCTGCGGGGAAGAGGACATCAAAATGCTCTATCTGAGCACGGACTATGTGTTCAGGGGCACCGGCATAGATTTCTACCATGTGGACGACGAGGCGGATCCCGTCAGCGTATACGGAAAGACGAAGTACGAAGGGGAACTGGCGGTGATGAAATACGTGAAGAAGTACTTCATAGTGCGCATCTCCTGGGTGTTCGGACTCTACGGCAAGAACTTCATAAAGACCATGATAGGCCTGGGAAAGAAGGGGATATCCCCCAGCGTTGTCTATGACCAGGTGGGCTCCCCCACCTATACCTATGATCTGTCGATACTTCTCTCAAAGATGATCGCCACCGAGAACTACGGGGTGTATCACGCCACCAACGAGGGGGTGTGTTCCTGGTTTGAGCTGGCGGAAGCCGTTTTCAGGGAGTGCGGCATGGATGACATAAAGGTCACCCCCGTCAGCACCGAGGAATACGGCGCCGCCGCGTCCAGGCCCCTGAACAGCCGCCTGGACAAGAGCTCTCTCACCAATGCGGGGTTCGATCTTCTCCCGAGCTGGGAGGACGCCCTCAGAAGGTTCATAGAAGCTCTCGGGGAAGAAGAGGCACAAAACTGATGACAGACAGGCATCCTGCGGGATGCTTTTTTCTTATGCCCGGGGAAAGACGGCCCGCAGCGCCATATTTATGAACAATTGATGCAGTGAGGCAAAGCACATATGTTATAATTGATAAAACAGGCAGGATCTGGGATGAACGAACGCTACGACACAGAGTTCAACCGGACCTTCCCCAGACAGAAGGAGGGTCCGGAATATACGCCCTACCTCAACGGCGGGGAAAACAGGAAAAAGAGGAGAACCATCTTCGGCACGGCTACGGTGGCGACAGCGATAGCGGCCGCGGCTGTTTTGTTCGGCCTGTTCAGGGGAGCTCTCAGCATCATAAGCGTGGGAACAACGGAAGCGGTCATAGGCTGCAGCATAGAGCCGGCGGCGTCGGAGGCGCAGTATACCTATATCCTCTTCCAGAGCGTAAAGACCGTATCGGAAGGATTCCTTGAGGAGGGCACCAACCGGGTGCTCCTGACGGGGCTTGTCCCCGATACGCCCTATACCTTCGTGATGTACCTCAACGGCACGGAGGCGGACAGCATCTCCTTCAAAACGCTGCCCCTGCTTTCCGCGGGCAATACCGATCCTGAGCCCGGGCCGCAGCCGCTTCCGCCGCCTGAGCCGGAACCTGAGCCTGAGCCCGAACCCTTGCCTGAACCTGAGCCCGAGCCCATCGTAATCCCCGAACCGGAACCTGAACCGGAGCCTGAACCCGAGCCCGAGCCGGCGGAGGAACTCACCGACATGAGCTTCGACAGCCTGACGGCCGAGGGACTGACTTCCGACAAGCGTCTGGTCCTGCGTCCGCGCTACACCCTCAACGATTCCTCCGTCACGGCTCTTGCGATAACGATCAACGGCAGTCCCACGGCGGATTACTATGTGATCGAGGACGGGGTATATCTTGTCAACGTTGCCGGCTATCCCGACCGGGAAGTGACGGTGACCTTCGTTTACTATTACACCACCGGGGAGAGATCGGACAGTGTTTCCAGGAGCGTGACGTACCTGGTGCCCGGGACGGATGATGTGCCGCTGTTGATGGACGACGTCATCTACGGATCCGATTTCACCCTTTA
>CADBPP010000123.1 GCA_902796565.1 uncultured Eubacteriales bacterium
ATGCGGGAGGATCAGTTGGTTCTGGTTGATTATGATGACAGAGAAATCGGTTCCTGCGGCAAACTTGAAACACATAAAAAGCAGCTTTTACACAGGGCGTTTTCTGTCTTCATTTTTAACGGGGATGAGGTGATTATCCAGAAGCGGGCAGCGGGAAAGTATCACAGTGCCGGACTTTGGGCAAATACATGCTGCTCACACCCCAGATGCGGAGAAGAGATCGGGGACGCGGTCAGAAGAAGACTTAAGGAAGAGGCAGGTATCGAATGCGGCGTTACAGAAGCGGGAGCATTTATCTACTTTGCGCGATTTGACAACGGCCTCTGCGAATATGAATATGATCATGTTTTTATCGGGGAGTACGACGGGGCGTACTGCGCAAATCCGGAAGAAGCGGAGGAGATGATTTCGATCAGCATTGAGGATTTAAAAAGCGATATAGAGGATCATCCTGAAAAATATGCCGCATGGTTTTTTACGGCGTTAAATATAGCGCTGAGGGCGAAAGAAGCCTGCCTGTGATCATTGCGGACAGGAAATAAGACTCCATGACAGGCTGAAACTTAATCATTTTCGGGGGCTGCGTCCCGGCTTACAAAGAGACAGGTTCAGGCCGGCCTCTTCTTTGACAGCGGAGGATGGCGGGATATCCCGACTTATAAACCGGCACAGTAAGCCTGATTCGTGTGATTTGACAAAAAAATTTGCAAGGGTTATGTTATATTATCTAAGGATTATGATGCGTTGTCAGACCTTTCATTTGTTTTTCCCGAAAAGAGAGAATTGAGAAAGAACAGAGGAGAAAAATGGAAGAAAAAAAGGTTTTGTTGGAATCCTATAAGCAGCTTGCTTCGTTTCTGTCAGAATCAATGGGGCCGCAGTTTAATACTGTCGTTTATCAGGTCGATTCAGAGAACGGCACAGGAAATGTTTACGCGGCTTACGGCAAAACGGCAGACCGGGAAGTCGGAGAACCGCTGACCCCGTTTGGTGAAGTGATTATCCGCAGTCTGAGAACAACAAATGCCCCCGGCATAACCCATGTAGATACAGAAGCAAGTACCGGATACGGCCGGGTACGTCTCAGCATGTTTCCCATTAAAGACAGCAGTAATCGAATTGTCGGCCTTTTCGCCATAGAGGTTGGAATAGAACTGCACTGTCAGGTGCAGGAAGCCCTGATTCAGTATCTGGGTTATGACTCTGCTGAGCAGGGGGCGAGGCCTAAAGCACCCGGTGTGATGAATGAAGGTGCAGGCGTGCCGTTTTCCGAATATATGCAGCAGAGGATTCGGGAAGAGATCGCGTCCTTTGGAGTCCCCGTGGAAATGATGACAAACGAGGAACGCTCTCAGATTATTCACAGGCTGGAACAGCTGGAAGTGTTTTACATGAAAGATTCTGTAAAAACGACAGCAGAGCTTCTGGGAATCTCGGTTCCCACGGTGTACAGACTGATGAAACGGTAAGGTCCGGGAAAAGATTTTGGCTGGCAGCGATTGACAACTCAAAAAAGAATTGCATGATCCTCGGTATAAGGGCAGCGGCGTCCCTGGGTGATAAAACCCAAGGGCGCTTTTTTTATGCAGTGAACATGCGACGCGTGAATTATAAAATGCGGACAGAGATAATATTTTTATAATTGAGCATTTAAAAATGCACAAAAATCTGTACGGTTTTTTATGCAATGATAATAAAATTCTCAGAATGCCCCCAAAAAGGTTGACAAATCGCGGTATGGCTGATAATATTTTTTCAGGTTGATAAAAATATTATCAGCCGCTGACTAATCCGAATTCGCAAAATCACAGCAGATATAGGAGGAAAAACAAATGAGCGATCTCAGGAAAACCTATCCGTTGGACGTTGAGCCGCCGATGTCCTGGACTCATGTTGTCCGTGAGACCCCGACGGTGACAGTCGAGGAAAGGGAAGAAACGCTTGAGAAGACAATGTGGAATGAATTTGCATTTCCGGCAGGCATGCTGTATGTAGATACACTTTCCGATTCGGGTACAACCTCGATGACGGATACACAGTGGTCTGCCATGTTCCTTGCAGATGAATCCTATGGCCGCAATAAGGGCTACTATATTCTTCTGGACGCGTTTCGTGATGTATTTGAGCGCGGAGATGATCAGAAGCGTCTGATCAATCTGCTGAAGGAAGGCGTCGACAGAGACGATGTCCGCCGCATGATGGACGAGGTTTACCTTGTAGACCACGAGGGCGGATATTTCAACGGAGGCAAGTTCCAGCTGTCCCGCCCGAATACATTTATTGTTCCGCAGGGACGCTGCGCCGAGACTCTTCTTTACGACGTATTAAAGCCGATCTTTGCCCGCAAATGGCCCGGAAAGACGTTTATCATCCCCTCTAACGCTCATTTCGACACCACCGAAGGCAACATCAAGCAGATGGGAAGTATTCCCAGAAACTTTTTCCATAAGGAGATCCTGTTTGAGGTGCCGGAGGACGGAAAATACGGGACGAATCCTTTTAAGGGAGACATGGACATCAATAAGCTTCAGACTCTGATCGACGAAGTGGGTGTCGATTCCGTGCCTCTGATTTATACCACGATCACGAACAATTCCGTCTGCGGACAGGCAGTCTCAATGAAGAGCATCCGCGAGACCTCCGAGCTGGCTCACAAATACGGCATTCCTTATGTGGCGGACTGCGCGAGATGGGCGGAAAATGCCTACTTCATTAAGATGAACGAGGAAGGCTACGCTGACAAGTCCCTCTTTGAGATCTCCAAGGAGATGTTCTCCTACTTCGATGTGATCAGCGCGTCTCTTAAGAAGAACGGACACTCGAATATGGGTGGAGTGCTGGCCTTCAAGGACAAAGGTCTGTTCTGGAAGAAATTCTCCGATTTCAATGAGGACGGAAGCGTCAGTATGGATATCGGACATCTTCTTAAGTCCCGTCAGATCTCCGCATATGGCAATGATTCTTACGGCGGCATGTCCGGACACGATATCATGGCTCTTGCTCAGGGTCTGTATGAGGAAGGCAGACTGGCATACCAGAACGAGCGTGTGACTCAGTGCCAGTATCTCGCGGATCTCTGCACGGCCGGCGGTGTCCCGGTGGTTCAGCCGGCGGGCGGCCACGCGGTCTATATCGATGTAGACAAGTTCTTCGGGTACAAGAGAGGCCACGAGAGTTTCTGCGGAATGGGGCTTTCGCTGGAACTGATTAAACGTTACGGAATCCGTGTCTCGGAGCTCGGGGACTGTTCTATGGAATATGATGAGAAAACCCCTGAGCAGCAGGCAGAGGTCTGCAACGTGGTCCGTCTGGCGATCAACAGAAGCCAGTTCAGTAAACAGCATATCGAATACGTGGCCAAATCGCTGATCGCCCTGTATAAGGACCGCGACCAGATTCCGAACATGAAGCTTACCTTCGGCAAAGGACTCCCGATGAGACATTTCCATATGTGGCTCGAACCCTACGCGCCCACAAAAGAGGAGATGTGCGACGAAGCGAACTATGGGTTCTGGGCGGAATGGGCCAGAGACAGGGAAGCTAAGCTGGAGAAGTGGGGGCTGAAGTAATTCAGCCCCGGAGGTTGAATAAAGGCTGCATTTTATAAAAGTTTTAATCCCGGGAGAAGAAACTGAAAACATCACAAACAGCAAGGTCGCGACAAACGTTCCAAAAAACAGAAAACAGGTGCAGATTCTATGCCGGAATAGGATCCCTGAGAATCATTGTGGTATGTATTTAAGGAGAATTAGAAATGATTACTGTGTTTGTTCCGTTTGCTGTTATCATCCTGATCATGGTGGTCAGAAAAATCCCGAAGATCGGCGGTGATGCCAGATGGGCACTGGCGATCGGCGCTCTCACGGCCCTGCTGATGGGAGGCATTTTCAATCCTTTGAAATGGTTCATGGCATGTTTCACGGGTCTGGACAATGTGGCGTTTGTTCTCTTCCTGATTCTGTTCGGAGGTCTTTTCTCCGAGGTGCAGGTGCAGGACGGAGCTATGGAGACGTTCCTGAACTTCCTGAGATCTGCGTTCGGTAAATCGCCGAAGCGTCTGCTCGTCGTCATGATTATCTTCCTGGTCTTTGCCGGAGCGCTGTTCGGTGATGCAACGGCGGCGGTCACGATTGTGGGTTTCCTGGGCCTGGCTGCTCTGATTGAGCTGCAGCTCAGCCCGGAACAGATCACGGCCGCATTGGTGATGGGCTCTGCGATGGGGTCGATTATGCCCCCTATTTCTCAGGCGATTGTCCTCGCCGGCTCACTCGTGGGGCTGACGGATCTGACACCCGCAATTAACTACACTTATCTGACTGTCGGGCTCGGCGCCGTTATCATGTGTTTCTATGCTTCCCGCTGGGTCAGGATCAAGAAGCTGCCGGACGAGCTGATTCCGAAGGAGTCCGCCAGAGATATTCTCTCAAAGGGATGGAAAGCGCTTGTACCGCTCGCAATTCTTTTCGTCATCGTTTTAATTCAGGCTGCAGGATTTGATCTGCTGGGCTGGGCTCACACCTTCCTGGACCCCACGATTGGTCAGGTCCCGATTCTGAAGGGCTTTACCAACAAGATCGTTGTCGCCATCGCCTTCTGCTTCATTCTCTCGTTCTTCTACAAACCGGCGAGGGATAAGACCGGTACTATCTTCAAGAACGGTTTGAAAAAGATCGCAAACCCCATGCTGGTTATGGTCTGCGCGGCTTTTCTGGTCGGTGCCTTCCGGGCGGGCGGTCAGGTAACGATTGTGCAGCAGTTTGCCGAAAGTCTCAATCCCAACGTTCTGATCTTAGGCGGCGCGTTCGCCATGGTCCTTACCGGTATGATCACCGGTCTTCAGTCGGCAACTCAGACCACGATCTTTTCGATCCTCGGCCCCACGCTGGTTAATTCAG
>CADBPP010000124.1 GCA_902796565.1 uncultured Eubacteriales bacterium
CAGGCCATCTCCACGTACTTGGCAGGCCAGCAGACGGTGCTCCTGACGAAGAGCCGCTCGTCGGAATCCCTCCTGGCCTTCTGGAATGACCGTATCCTGTTCCTGAGGAACGGGATGCCCCTGTCCGTGAAGAGCCGCTCACCGCTGTCCAGATAACCCGGCCGGGCCATCTCGCCCGGAGTGACGTTGTTCCAGAACACGACGGCTTTCTGCTCGTTGTCCACGGCCATCCTGGCGGTGAGTAGGGCGGACTTCCGGGTGATGTTGTCGGTATCGACGGGGATGACTACGAGGTCCACCATGCCGGAGGCGATGACATCGTACGCGGGCGATTCGGTAGTCAACAGCCCGGGGAAATCGAAGAGCACGTAGTCGTATCCGCCCGGATTCTTCCGGATGAAGTCCCACAGTTCGTTATGAAGCGCATACAGGCTCTCCCTCGTGAAGTTGCGGATGATTCCGCTCTTCGTGAAGATGTCATATGGCTCCCGATGACAGGGGTTGCGCCTGAGGTACCTGGCCAGGACCGATTCCGGAACCTCCATCTGGGAGAGCTCCTGGCGGCGGATGAGATCCAACCTGGAAGTCGGGCTCTCCAGGTCGAACACGGCGACCTTGGCCCCCACCGAGTACTGCAGCCAGGAAGCGTACATGATGGTGTGGAGCGATTTCCCCACGCCGCCCTTCTCGTTGAAGAATGTCAGCGTCTTCATCGTAACAGACCTTTTGAGACAAAATCGTCGTAAGCCTCCCTGTCATGATGCTTGATGTAGTATCGGAAAGCGTCCTCTAGAATCTGGCCGTAACTGGGATTCGTACTCCAGATGTGGCGGACCCTCATCTTGTATAGGCCGAGCATCATGCTCAGTTCCTGCGTGATGAACGCCCTTGCCGGACAATTACGGCTTTGCTGGCCCTTTGCAGTTTTCTTCAGCTGGCGCTCCTTCTTTTCTTTCACCTTGCCCTTTTTCTCGCCCGCTTCTTCAGTTGGGGGTGTCGATTCGGCGGGGGCTTCCTTGGCCCCGTAATATGTTTCGGCGAAGCCTTCGATGTCATCGAAGTATCCCGGGATCGTTCTTTCCTTCGGCATAACTGATCTGCTTTTATGAGCCTCATGAGGTACACATCCTCAAGAGGTACTGGAGGACACCTGCCTCTGGAGGCATAGTACCTCGTGAGGTACTGGAGGTACTTTTATTATTGCAAAGATAATATATTTTCATATTAAGGGCTTAGATTATTGAATATAATTTAATTTTGCTTACCTTTGCATTGTGGCAGACCGACTCCGTAAGTTTTTACGGAGGGCCAGATGGGTCGTTGGTGCACAAAAGTGTTTGTGCTTCCAACGACGCCCCTCCGGGGACACATCCGGCCCCTGTCTGACACAGGGGAGTGCGGGCCAGGCTCCGGAGTCGCTGCCGCAGAGATGAAGAAATGACATGGTTTTTCCGGTTTGTCCGATATGGAATATGTAGCGGAAAACTAATAAAAAATGCGCAATTACGAGAGCTGAAAATGGGCACTTTCAAGAAGCAGACGAGGACGATCTCCCACAAGTTCCGGGTGACCGAAGAGGAGGAGATCCAGATACGCCGGGACATGGCGAATGCGGATTACCTGTCCATGTCGAAGTACTTCCGGGACATGATACTGAAGCGGAAGATCACCCTCGAGAAGGTGACCATGACCGACCGGACGATGCGCAACCAGATCAACGACCTCAGTGCGAAGATCGAACGGATAGGCGTCAACTACAACCAGGCGGTCCGTGCGCTCCATGGGGCATTGAACGCGAAGGGCAAGGGAGGGGAACCGCTCGTAAAGGGAAAGGCGGCGGCCTATTACCTCTCCCTTCTGGCCGGCCTTTCGGACGAGATCATCCGGAGGCAGGAAGAGATTATTGACCGGGTGTCGGGCCTGTCGTCCCGGACCGGGAAATAGATATGTCAAACAATAAACACGATGAAAGATGGCTAAGATCATCATCCTTGGAAACCTGACCTCCGACGCTGAGGTCAAATCCACAGTCAGGGCGGACAAGCCCGCAGAGTTCGTCACGTTCCGCGTGGCGGAGAACGAGAAGAGGGGGGACGAAAGCATTCCCACCTACTATGACGTCACGATGGGAAAGACGGGCGTTCTGGAGTACCTCAAGAAAGGACAGAAGGTCCAGGTCATCGGCAATTTCCGATTCTCTCTCGGCGAGGGCAAGGACGGCAGGTCCTATCCGAACCTCCAGGTCAGCGCCCTCAGTGTCGAACTGGCCGGGAAGAAACCCGAATGAATCGCTGAGCGCGAGTTCAAGTTCAGGAGGATCTGACCTTGGTGGTGAAGATACAGGCATCCCATCCGCACATGGAAGGCACCCTGTCATACAACCAGCGGAAGGTGGAGAAGGGGGTGGCCCGCGTCGTGAGCGCGGTCAACCTCCCTTCCGCCTTCCCGGGCGACATCCGTCGAACCTTCTCGCGCTACGAGAACAGGAACAGGGTGACCGAGAGGGTGTCCTTCCAGCTGTCGATCAACCCCGACCCTGGCAGGCCGGAGGAGCGTCTGACGGATGGGGAGGTCCGTGACTTCGCCGCTGCGCTTATGGACGGGCTGGGGTACGGCTCCCAGCCCTATGTCATCTACGAGCATGCCGACATCGACAGGACGCACTATCACGTAGTCTCCGTACGGACCGACTGGGAAGGTAGGAAGATACGGGACTACCGGGAACAATACCGCTGCCAGAGACTGTTGAAGGAGAATGCGCAGCGGTTCCATTACCGGGTGGGTGAAGGCCTGGGACGGATAAAGCAGCCCTCCCCGGCAAAGGGGACATTTGACCTGAAGGCCGGTGATATCCGGAATCAGTATCGGTCGCTTTTCCATAAGGCGATGCGGTACCGCTTCACGACCCTGCCGCAGCTGAAGGCCGTCTGCTCCTCGCTGGGACTCCTCCTCGATACGAGGGACACACCCGATGGCCCGGACATCGTGCTGCAGGGGACTGACCGGAAGGGAGTGCCTGTGTCTCAGCGAATCTGGGGACGCGAGCTGGGAGAGGACTTCCATGCGCTCTTCGAGTCAAGGGCCCGAGCCTGCCGCACCCTGCCTCCCGTCTCCCGGAAAGAGAGGGCCAGGGTGGCTTTCCTGGTGTCCCGCGCCCTTGCAAGCTCCCGCAGCGAGGATGCCTTCCGGTCGTATCTCATGGAACGTGGAATCCACGCGTCCGTATTCAGGAGCAGGAACGGGGATATCTACGGAGCGACGTTCGTCGACGGCGCGTCCAGGTCGGCCATGAAGGGCTCAGAACTGCCGGGGATCACCACGGCGGCCTACCGGGAGGCGGACAGCCGCTGGAGGCTGTACTCTCTTCGGGAAGAGGCCGACCTTCTCTCGAAGGAA
>CADBPP010000125.1 GCA_902796565.1 uncultured Eubacteriales bacterium
ACAGATATGTACAGACCATATGTGAAAGGAGATTATTATGGCGTATACACTTACCGTTAACGGGAAGACCGTTTCCTGTGAAGACGGTGACAAGACCCTGCTGCATTTCCTGCGCAACGACCTGCAGCTCTTCGGAGCCAAGGACGGCTGCAGCAAGGGAATGTGCGGAACGTGCACGGTCATCGTGGACGGAAAAGCCCAGAGATCCTGTCTGAAGAAGATGAAGCAGCTCGAAGGCGCTGTCGTCCAGACCGTCGAGGGCATTTCAGACGGAGATAACCTGCATCCCGTTCAGACCGCGTTTTTGATCAACCATTCCTATCAGTGCGGTTTCTGCACCCCCGGCGTCATCATGGCCGTCAAGGCTCTGCTGGACGAGAATCCCCATCCCACGGATGATGAGATCAAAAAACAGCTGAAGAACAACATCTGCCGCTGCACCGGTTATAAGCAGATCATCGAGGCGGTCCACACCGCTGTGAAGATCATGGACGGAGAACTGCCCAACAGCTATGACAACGGAAACGGCTGGGTGGGAGATTCCCCCGTCACCAAGGGAGGCGTCGAGCGTGTCACCGGAACTCTTCAGTATTCCGATGATATCCACATCGAAGGCGAACTCGAAGGAAGAGTCATGTTTGCCGCGTATCCCCATGCGAACATCAGATCCATCGATGTATCCGAGGCGGAGGCGATGCCCGGCGTGGTCAAGGTCATCACCCACAAGGACATCCCCGGAAACAAGTTCTTCTCCGAGACAGAGTATCCCCAGCAGATCCTGGCCATCGACAAGGTCCGCTTCATAGGCGATCCCGTCGCAGTGGTGTTTGCTGAGAATGAGAAGCTCTGCTATGACGCGATGAAGCTCATCAAGGTGGACTATGAAGTGCTGCCCACTCTTGACACCATCGAAAAGGCCATGGCCCCGGACGCAGTCAGGGTCCATGAAGAGCATCCCAACATGTACTCACACCAGGAGATCCACAAGGGCAACATCGAGAAGGGCTTCGCCGAGGCCGATTACATCGCAGAGAGCGATTTCGAGACCTCTGCCATCGACCATGCCCTGATGGAACTGTGCGCCACCCACGCATATATCGGTGACGACGGAAGAGTCGTCCTCATCGGAGCATGCCAGAGCTATCCGAAGGTACCCGCTGAAGTAGCAGCCGCCCTGAACATCCCTCAGGAACAGCTCCACTACATCAGCCGTCAGATCGGCGGCGGTTTCGGAGGCCGTGAGGACTGCACCACCCACATCTATTCGGCTCTCGGAGCAATGCTTCTGAAGAGACCCGTCAGAGTGGTCTACTCCCGTGACGAGATGCTGGCCAACCAGCCCAAGAAGCATCCCTTCAAGTTCCACTACAAAGTGGGGTGCAAGGCGGACGGTACCCTTACAGCAGTTTCCTGCAAGGCATACTGCGACACGGGAGCATACAACTGCACCGGAGACCTGGTGGCCCGCTTCGCGGCTGTTATGGGTTCAGGCCCGTACAACGTTCCCAACGTCGAGATCGATATAGGAGCGGTATTCACCAACAACCTGCTGGGCGGAGCATTCCGCGGATACGGATCCACCCAGACCACAGCGGCCCTTTCGCCCCTCATGGACGAGCTTGCCCGCAAGTGCGGAATGAATCCCCATGACTTCCTCGTAAAGAACTGCCTGCATGTCGGCGAGAAGACCACTGCCGGACAGATCATCGAGTACAGCTGCGGATTCGAAGAGGCATTGAACGCGGTCAACGAGGCCTTCGAAAAGGACGGACGTCCGGAACCCTCCGGCCCGAACAAGAAGATCGGCGTAGGATACTCCGGATGCTACAAGAACGCAGGTTACGGTACAGGTATCCCCGACGGAGTCGGTGCCGGTATACGTCTCGCGCCCAACGGACGCTTTGAGATCTTCGCCGGATCCAACGAGTGCGGCCAGGGAAGCAACACCGCCGTCTGCCAGATAGCGGCTACAGCCCTTAAGGTGAAGTATGACGATGTCGACATCGCAGATCACGACAGCGACACCGTGCCCTACACCACCGGAAGCACCAACGCTTCACGTACCACATACAACGCAGGAAACGCGATCCTCGGAGCCATCGGAAAGCTTCGCAAGACCCTTGCGAACTTCACCGCGGAGAACTTCGGCGGAGACGCCACGTTCCTTGAGATCACCCCCGAGGGGATAAAGGACGTCAGAAAGGACGTTGATTTCTGCATCCCGTTCAAGGATGTAGCGGCAAAGGCCGTGGAAAAGGGAGTCGACCTGAGAGAAGACTACTACTTCCTCGACATTCCCGCCAATGTACCGCTTGACAACTGCGACAACGATGCCAACAGCCGCGACAACCGTATCTTCACATCCTACCTCTTCAACGCGCAGATCGCCGTTGTGGAAGTCGATACCGAGACCGGTGACGTCAAGGTCCTCAAGGTATACGCTGCCAGCGACATGGGCAAGATGGTCAATCCGGCCCTCGTCGAAGGACAGCTCTACGGCGGCATCATGATGGGTCTGGGCTATGCCCTTTCCGAGCAGGTCGTCACGGAGGAAGGCTACATCAAGACCAAGTCCTTCAAGCAGATGGGCGTACCCACCATCGAGGAAATGCCCGAGATGGTAGCCATCGGCATCGAGGAAGGACATCCCTACGGTCCCTTCGGAGCCAAGGGCTTCGCTGAGGGCGCCAACAACGGAGCGGGTCCCGCGATCCAGAACGCCATCTACGACGCTGTGGGCGTAAGGCTCCGCAAGCTCCCGCTGGACAAGGCGTGGCTGGTAGAACAGATCAAAGCTAAGGAGGCATAAGAACAA
>CADBPP010000126.1 GCA_902796565.1 uncultured Eubacteriales bacterium
CAGCATCGAGGACAAGATCGTGCGCTTCGCGGACAAGAGCCGCCATCAGCTCTTCGTGGAGCCGGAGGGGGCCTCCACCGACGAGGTATACATCCAGGGCATGTCCAGCTCCCTTCCCGAGGACGTGCAGCAGGCCTTCATGAGGACCATCGCGGGCTTCGAGAACTGCGAGGTGACCAGAGCCGCCTATGCCATTGAATACGATGCCATAGACCCCACCCAGGTGGAAGCCTCGCTGCAGACCAAGCTGGTGAAGGGACTCTTCACCGCCGGTCAGATAAACGGTACCAGCGGATACGAAGAGGCCGCGGCCCAGGGCATCGTGGCGGGGATCAACGCCGCCCAGTACGCCGACGGCGGTGAGATGCTTATCCTCAGCCGCAGCGACGCCTACACTGGGGTCCTGATAGACGACATCGTGACCAAGGGCACCAGCGAGCCCTACAGGATCATGACCTCCCGGGTGGAATACCGGCTGATGCTCAGGCAGGACAACGCGGACGAGCGTCTCACCCCGCTGGGATACCGCTTCGGTCTCATAAGCGAGGAGCGTTATCAGAAGTTCCTGGAAAAGATGCGTTCCATAGAGGATGAAACGGAAAGGCTCAGGACAGTCAAGGTCAGGGCGGAGGATTTCAATTCTCTCTTCGAGGGAAGGGATACCGAACCGATAAAGGGCGGCATGAGCATGTACGATCTTCTGAAAAGGCCCCATGTGAGCTATGAGGATCTCGCTGCCCTGGATCCGGACAGGCCGGCGCTCGATCCCAATGCCGCCTTCACTGTGCAGACCAGGATTAAGTACGAGAGCTACATCGAAAAACAGCGCACCCAGATCGAGAGGTTCCTGAAGCTGGAGAACCGCCCGATTCCGGAGGATACGGACTACAATTCAATGAAAAACCTCAGGCTGGAAGCCCGGCAGAAGCTCACGGCCATGAAGCCTTCCAGCATCGGACAGGCATCGAGGATATCCGGGGTCTCCCCGGCGGATATAAACGTTCTGCTGATAGAACTTGCAAAAAATAACGATCGAGGTAAGAACCATGGCGAAAATGCTTAAGGAGATCAGGGTCATAGATGTTGACGACATCCTGGTCAACGTGAATCAGCCCAGAAAGAATTTCTACGACGATACCCTCAGGGAGCTGGCGGATTCCATCAGGGCGGTGGGCATCATACAGCCGCTCACCGTCAAGGAGATGGACAACGGCAAGTACGCCCTCATAAGCGGAGAGAGAAGACTGCGCGCCTCAAAGATCGCCGGGCTGAGTTCGGTGCCCTGCGTGCTCCTTCGGGGCGACGGGGAAGACTTCGAGCTCATGAGCCTGGTGGAGAACATCCAGAGAGAGGACATCAACTTCATTGAGGAAGCCAGGGCCTACCGCCAGCTCATCGAACGTTACGGCATCACCCAGCAGCAGCTGGCCGAACGCATAGGAAAGACCCAGTCCACCGTGGCGAACAAGCTCAGGCTCCTGCGTCTCGGCGACGAGGTCATAGACAAGGTACTGGAATACCGCCTCACGGAAAGGCACGCCAGGGTCCTTCTCAAGATCCCCGACACCGAGATGCGCCTCAAGGCGATAGAGACCATCAACTCCAAGGAGATGAACGTAAGGCAGGCTGAAGAGCTGGTGAACAAGCTACAGCAGGAAGTGGTAATGAACTCCGGCCGTTCCAACATCAAGAACAGCTTCAATTACCGCATCTATACCAACACCATCAAGCAGGCCTACGAGATGATCAAAAAGACGGGGCTCGGAGCGGACTATTCCGAGAACCGCTATGACGACAGGGTGGAAGTGGTCATCACCATACCCCTGGAAAAGTGAGTCACGGGAGTCCGATGAGGACTCATTTTTGAAAGGAAGACGATATGGAGATCAGTCAGAAAAACGGCAGCATAGTGATCAGCGGGTGCGACAGCTTCGACGTGGCCCAGACCTTTGACTGCGGACAGTGCTTCAGGTTTGCCCTCCAGCCCGGAGGGGACTGGGCGGGGATCGCCTTCGGCAGATATCTCAGGGTGTCTCCCCTGCCGGACGGGGCCGAACTGGCCGGCACGGGCATGGAGGACTTTGAGAACATCTGGAGAGACTTTTTCGATCTGGATACCGATTACAGCGCGATCAAGGAAAAGATATCCACGGATGAGATAATAACAGACGCCATCGCCAAAGCCGGGGGCATCAGGCTCCTCAGACAGGATCTGTGGGAGACCCTCATCTCCTTTATAGTGAGCCAGAACAACAATATCCCCAGGATAAAAAAGATCATAGAAGCCCTCTGCCGCAGCTACGGAAAAAGGATAGATACGCTTGCGGGCGTGATGTATGCGTTCCCTGAAGCGGAGGACCTCTGCCGGGCCAGGGTGGAGGATCTGCACGCTCTCGGAGCGGGCTACCGTGACGAGTACATACACCTCGCCTCAAAAGCCGTGGCGGATGGGAGCCTCGACCTCGGGGAACTCTCCCGGATGGATACGGCGCAGGCCAGAAAGACCCTTCTTGCCATGAAGGGCATAGGGGGAAAGGTCGCTGACTGCATACTTCTGTTCGGCATGCACCGCACGGAAGTATGTCCCCATGACGTATGGGTCAAAAGGATCTTTTCGGAAAAGTACCACATAGAAAACATAACGGAGAAGAAGGGCTACGCCTTCGCCACACCCAGATGGGGAGAGTACGCGGGCATAGCCCAGCAGTATCTGTTCCATGCCTGCAGGGAGGACGCCAGGTGAAGAAGACCGCTTTCATCCCGTGTGAATACAACCCTTTCCATGAAGGACATTCAGGGCAGATCGCTCTCCTGAGACAAAGGGGGGTTGAGCGGATCGTGTCCCTTATGAGCGGTCCCTTCGTGCAGCGGGGGGAGCCTTCGGTCTTCCCCGTGGCGGAGCGCGCCCGCAGGGCGGTGGAAGAGGGAAGCGACCTGGTACTGATGATGCCCTACGCCTTCTGCGCCCAGAACGCCAGGATGTTCGCCCGGGGGGCGGTGTTCACGGCCATATCCTGCGGCGCAGGGCATCTGTGCTTCGGGGCCGAGGATCCGGACAGGACGGAGGATCTCGTCCTTGCGGCCCGGCTTCTTGAGGATGAGATCATCCGCGGGAGGATCCTTTCGGGAGCGAAAGGGAACGTCCCCTACCCCGCCGTGCGCATCAGAGTCCTTTCCGAAGAGACCGGAAAGGATATGTCCTTTCTCGAAAAGCCTAACAACATCCTGGCCCTGGAATATGTAAGGGCGATACTGGAAAGCAAATGTTCCATCGAGCCCGTGGCGGTGGAAAGGATCCCCGGCCTTCCATCGGCCTCCGACATAAGAAAGCAGCTCAGAAGCGAGGCGAAAGTCCCCGTAAGGACCCTGGATGATTACGTTTCCGTCCTCGGATACCTCATCTCCATGGGAGAGAAGGAGAAGATCGAAAGCATCTGCGGATACTTCCCCGGCCTTTACGCCAGGATGAGGAATGCCCTTCCGCTGCTGAAGCAAGGCCTGGACAGCTTCGTCTCGGAAGTCAATACCGCCACCGTCACATCATCGAGGGTGAGAAGGTTTCTGGTGAACATGATGACGGGTTACACCGCTGAAGAACAGAAGATCTGTTCCGATCATGTCCCCGGATACATAAGGGTGCTGGCAATAGGAGAAAAAGGCGCGGATATTTTGAAGGAGATATCTTGCGAAAGGGATATATATATAGTAACAAAGCCTTCAGATGCCCTGAGGGATCGTGAGCTCTGCGGGACCGACAGGATGATGTTCTGTCTGGACAACAGGGCATTCGACCTGTACAGCCTTCCGGAAAAAAGGACCGGGGACGGGCTGCGCTACACGCCCTTTGTCAGAAAAATCTGAAAAAAGGCCTTGACAACGGGCAGCAGCCTGTAATATTTTAGAATCAATCGAATACCTTTTAAGATCATATCGTTTTGTAATTAAGTATTTGGTAATGAATGAGCAGACTACGAAGGGAGCTGTGGTAAAGATGTATGACTATGATATGATGACCAACGAAGAACTTGTTGTTTTGGTGCGTTCAAGGGACAGCCGGGCATTTGAGATGCTCGAGCACCGCTTCAGCAGGTTTATTTTATTGAAAGCGAGGAAGGTGGAGCGCTTCGAGGGCATGTACCGCGAGGACGTGCTTCAGGAAGCGAAGATCTGCCTGTACAGGGCGTGCTGCGCTTTCGACGAGAAAAAGGGATACCGTTTCATGACCTTTTTCGGAACGCTTCTCAATAACCATTACGGCAAGATGATGCAGCGGTGTGTGCACAGGCCGGATCCCGCAGCGGCGTGCATCGGGCTCGATGAAAACATGAACGAATCGGTCCCGGGAAACGCTGAACCTCTCTCACCGGACGAACCGCTGGAGCACGCCATCAACAGCGAGATTCATGAGGCTCTGATGGAAAGCATCAGGCATGATCTGACAGGAGCGGAGCGCAGAGTGGTGCTCTCATATCTTTC